>CALGTJ010000727.1 GCA_937901435.1 uncultured Rhodobacter sp.
CGCGCCGTATTGATCAGAGGTGTTTGGGTACGGCTTTTGGTTTACGCGGCTTCGGGGTCCATTTTTTGGCAAGACGCTCGAAGTTATCGAGGATGCGGCCGATCTCTGCCTCATCCGGGTCGAACTGTCCCCCATACCATTTCAGCATCTGGCCGTGTTCTTCGTGCTTGGGGTCGGCCATGGCTTCGAGGAAGGCAGTGTAGCCGGGAAAGCCACCCACATCCTCCGGAGGGCAAGCACCGATGGCCCTGACAAGGCGTGGATATGCGGCACCCGCGATGGCATCATCGATTTTCTCGACCTTGATCACGTGATGCCAGTTGTCGCCAAAGTCATAGATGTAATGGATGGTCTTGGTGCCAACATCTTCGATCACGTCAAGCAGGCTGGTTTTGCTGGCGGGCATCGGGCCATCGTAAAAGCCATCTGGATCTGGCACCCCCCAGCCGCTGCCGCCGGCCCTGAACTCATACAGGTGACTGTCGGTCCATCCCATGGCAGCCTGGATCACATCATGCAGGCGGTTCAGCTTGATCTTGAGGGGCACATCAAAGCGCCGAAGCACCTGAGGCTCGACATCGGACAATGTGACCTTGAGGCGCGCGACCAGTGTCATGCAGCAATCCTCTTCAATTCCATGGCGGCCTTCCAATTCCAGGGTAACAGTTCTGGTAGGCGTGACACAGGCATATCGGGCAGTCGCGCCAAGACGTCTGCCATCCATGCCTGCGGGTCGATGTCGTTCATCTTTGCCGTGACGATAAGTGTATACATGAAGGCTGCCCTGTCGCCACCGCGTTCAGACCCTGCAAAAAGCCATGACTTTCTACCCAATGCGATCCCTCTGAGCGCGCGTTCGGCGGCATTGTTCGTTAGGCAGAGGCACCCGTCATCAAGGAATGCGGTGAAGGCCTCCCAGCGACCTGTCCCCTCGAGCATGTAGTTGATCGCCTTGGCAACAGGGTTGTGCTTTGACATCCGGGCCCACTCGGCCAGCATCCAATCATGCAGATCATTGACCATCGGCGCTACCCACTGCTGCCGGGCTTCATGACGCGCTGCATCTGACAGGCCGGTGATGTCACGCTCGACAGCGAAGATCGCATCGATCCGCGTCACAGCGTCCAGCGCGATATCTCTTGCGCTACCTTTTTGCCTTTGCGGGCTATGGCCTTGATGTCGGCCAGTTCAAAGAACTTGCGTCTTGCGTGGCTCCAACACAGCGCACTACGGACCGGGCCCGGACTACGATCTGCGAGATACAGATCATTGTAGCCGCCATAAACGTCCGACTGAAGAACACCGTGCCATTCGGCCAGATGCCGTGTCGGGTGTTCTTTCCGGCGATCTGTTGAGAAGTGGAAGAGGGCGGCGGGTGGCGCATCCCCATCTCACGGTCGATCATCGCGCACATAGGTCCACAGTCGCGCCGTCCTTGTGCCGCCACGCGCCAGAAGCGGCACGGTGGTATCGTCACCGTGCAAGCGGCCAGCGTCCAACACATGGCGCGCGATCAACGCATGAATGGGGGTCAGCGCCACACAAGCATGACCGATCAGATCAGCCAAGGTGGACAGGCTCAGATCAATCCCCTCACGTGCAATTCGCTCGGATTGCCGGTTCAAGGGTTGGTGTTGTCCATACTTGTCGAAGGCGATCATCGCGATCAGTTGCGGCCCTGCCCAACCGCGTGGAATGGCGTGGAACGGGGCCGGCGGTTGGCTGATCTTCTCGCAAGCTCGGCAAGTGAACTTCTCGCGGACCGTCTGGATCACCTTCCACTGGCGTGGGATGACCTCCAGTGTCTCCGTAATATCCTCGCCCATTTTAACGATGCGGTCTGAACCACAGCAGGTGCAGCTGGTCGGGGCCGCTACCACGACACGCTCGCGCGGCCGATGGTCGGGAAAGGGTTTGCGCACGGGCTTGCGTCGCGTGAAGGCACGCACGGTGCTGGTCTTGTCCGCAGCCTGTTCAGCCGCCAGCGCATCCTCCGTTGCGGCCGCTTCCAATTCCTCAAGCTGCAATTCCAGCTGATCAATCAGCCGCGCGCGACGCTCGGAGGAGATGCCGTATTTGTCGCGCCGAAGCTTGGCGATCTCCAGCTTCAATTCTTGGATCATTGCGTCCGTGCAGGAGGCCAGGGCGCGGGCCTGCGCCAATTCGGCTTCCGCAGCCTGCGCACGGGCGGTCTGCACGGCAAGTGCAGCGCTTAATCTGGCAATTTCGGAAGCGGCGTGTGACATGGCAAATATTTACCACAGAAGCCGTTAAACGCCAATAAAAACAGGCGCTTCAGAACGAATTATCCAGCCGCTTTGGGCCTTTGCGTCCAGCGTGGATTGCGCCAATCGATCCCCTCGAGAAGATAGCCCAACTGCGCCGCAGATATCGCAACCGCCGTCCCGTCTTGGCTCACCGGCCAGATGAACTTCCCCGCCTCAAGACGCTTCAAATATAACGACATGCCCACCCCGTCATGCCAGAGCAGCTTCACCAGGTCACCTTTGCGGCCTCGAAAGCAAAAGATCTCGCCCGCATGCGGATCACGCCCAAGCCCCTGTTGCACTGTCAGCGCTAAAGTATTCATGCCTCGACGCATATCCGTCACACCGCCTGCAATCCACACCTTCGTACCCGCCGGAAACGCGATCATGACCACACCATCAAGCCGTTGAGCAGATGCGCAGCAGCTTTCATGTCAAAACCTGACGGGATCGCCACACGACACCGCGGGCCAAGATCAATAGTCATCACAGGAGCTTGGGGCGCTGGCGCAGTGTCACAGCC
>CALGTJ010000728.1 GCA_937901435.1 uncultured Rhodobacter sp.
ACCTATGAACACGCTGCAATGGACCTCTATGCCACCAAGGCACAGGCGTTTCGGCGCATCCTCTTGCCTTTGATGATGCCTGGCATCATCTCGGGTTTCTTGCTGGCGTTCATTGTCAGCCTCGACGATTTCATCATCACCAATTTTGTTAAAGGAGCAGGAATTGAAACTCTGCCCACAGCGATATTTGGTTCGGTGAAACAAGGGCTCAAGCCCAACATCATGGCGATATCAACGATGCTTCTTGGCCTCTCAATCGTGATGGTGACGATTTCCTACTTCGTCTCGAAGTCAGACAATACAAAATAGAAATGGGAGTTACCAAAATGAAATTTCTTTCAACATCCGCTATAGCCTTGGCGCTTCTGGCCAATTCAGCTTCTGCCGAAGGCAAACTGGTGATCTACCACTGGTTTGAATACATGCCTGCTGAATTGCTCGAAAAATTCACCGCTGAAACCGGTATCACGGTCACGATGGACACCTATGATTCTAATGAAGCGATGCTTGCGTCCTTAAAGGCTGGGGGCATGGGCACCTATGACGTTGCCGTACCGGGCGACTACATGGTCGAGATCATGGCTGGTGAGGGTTTGCTGGACACAATCGCTGACGGAGAGTTGGCCAATAAAGGTAACATCTCACCAGAGTGGGCAGATCCATCGTTTGATCCGGGCCGTACGCATTCCATTCCTTATCAGTGGGGTTCCACGTCTTTCTCTGTGAATACAGAAGACTACACCGGTGACATCAACACCACAGATATCCTGTTCAATCCGCCTGCTGAATTGTCTGGTAAGATCAACGTGCTCGACAGCCAAGGCGAGGTGATGGCGTTGGCTTCGCTGCACATGGGCTTCCCGCAATGTGATACGGATCGCGCTCAACTGAGCGCCCTCAACGACATGCTGCAGAATGCAAAAAGCCACTGGGCTTCCTTCAACTCTGATACTGCAAAAGAGGTTCTGGTCTCTGGTGATGTGTCCGTCGGGATGATCTATGATGGCTTCAGCGCAAAGGCGCGCGCCGAACGTGCGTCCATCACTTATGCCTTCCCAACCCAGGGCTATGTCGTCTGGATGGACAACGTGGTCCTGCTGAACGATGCGCCAAACCGTGACAGTGCAATCAAATTTATGGATTTCATGCTTGAGCCGGAAAATATTGCCGCCGTGTCCAACTATGCACGCTACGGTCTTGGTGTAACGGGCGCCGGTGATTTCCTCGATCCTGATTTGGCAACGCTCCCTGAATCAAACCCACCAGAAACTGCTGGTGCGGGTGCTTTTATCGCCGTTTGCGATGAGGCAACGCAGGCCGTGTACGACCAAATCTGGACCAACCTGAAAAACTAAGCCACCCTAGGCTAAACATCGGCGGCTCTTACAATGGGGCCGCCGTATTTGATTGAAAGGGACGTCGAATGGAAACAGTTTTCACCGAACGCCATAAACTGCGGAATTCAAAGACCGAACTGTTCGGAGGCCAACTCGTTGAACCGTTTGAGCGGCCTTCCCGAGCGCAATACATCATTGACCGCGTGCGCGAGGTTGATCTTGGCCTGGTCAGCGAACCCGATGATTTCGGTTTGAACCCCATTCTGGCTATCCACGACAAAGACTTTATCGAATTTCTACAAGTTGCATGGGCCGATTGGCAAGCCGCTGGCTTCAAAGGCGAAGCCATGCCAACAGGCTGGCCCGCACGCCGCATGTCACAGCGCATCCCAACCCACATCGAAGGACGCCTGGGCTATTACGCTTTGGCCTGCGAAACCACAATTTCAAACGGTACATGGGAGGCGGCCTATGCATCTGCGCAGGTCGCGTTGACGGGGGCGCAGCGCCTAAATGACGGTGCCAAAGCTGTTTTCTCGCTGTGCCGTCCACCCGGCCATCATGCCACAACCGACATGTATGGTGGCTATTGTTTTGTGAACAACGCTGCCGTTGCAGCACAGCATTTGCTGGGCACGGGTGCCAAACGCATCGCAATTCTTGATGTTGACTTTCAC
>CALGTJ010000729.1 GCA_937901435.1 uncultured Rhodobacter sp.
GCGCGCCCGCCACCTTCAACCCTATGAAAATCTGCGGAAACCGATCCATCGCCGTCATAAAGCCAAAGCCGATGGCCGCTGTCACGATCCACGTGGCAAGGTGATAGCCAAGGTTTGCCGGAATCGTGGCGCGGAACCCGAACCGCGCGCCGTTGGCTGCGAAAAACACATTGCCGGGCCCCGGACTGAAGGCCAGCGGAAACAGGAACAGGACCAGCGCGAGTGTCATCTCTATCATGTCCAAGCCTTTCGAATCGATCAGAGGGAATTGGTGCTGTGATCAGATATCCCTCGACCCGCAGGCCCATCTCGACCCGGATCCTGCTGATTTGTCCGCTGCGGCCAAATGCGCGGTCGGGTGGTCTCAATGCAATTCAGAGGCTTCCAGCGCGAATAACTCTTTCCACGCCACGAGCGCATCGCTCGTATGCCCGTGCTTTTCGGACATTTCCGCAAGGTGGCGCAGGAACTTCTTTATCCACAGGCTATAGCCAATGCCGCGCGCTGCCGAGAGACCACGTCTGGCCGCCTCAAAGGCGTCGTCAAGATGCCCGAGGTCTTCCTCGATGATCGCGCGTTGCTGCAAGATCTGGCAGGTCACCCGCACATCATCATCCTCGATGCCGATCTTTTCCGCCTTGGCCAGAGGGCCGATTGCCTCGGCGGCCCGCCCAAAGCTGCGCAGGATGGTGCCAAGAACCTCTAACGCGTAGGGCAGGATCACCCGATTATCAAACTGACGGGCCAGCGCCACCGACAGGCGCGCGCTTTCCAGCGCCTCTGACGGCGCATCAACCCCCTCAAGGCTGCGGGCAATATTGTGATACACGCGGGCTTTTTCGGCCCCTCCGGACAGATCGAGCGCCTTATACAAAAGGCGCTGGCAGTCGTCATAGCGTTTGGCATATCGCATGATCGTCGCATCCGTCGTCAGCAGATCAATCCGTGTCGACAGGTTGTCGTTTTGCTCCAGCATCTGATATCCCAAGGCGACATTTTCCCGCGCAAGGTCGTGACGCCCGCGCGAATAGCACAGAACCCCGCGAAGCGAATAAACATCCCCCGCAGCGGCCCAGCTTTTGCACCGTTTGAGACGCGACAATGCCCGCCTGCACTGATCATCGCAAAGATCAAACTGCCCGCGCCACTTGCTTTGCCAGGCCAAGGTGCGAAACGCCAAGCCTTCGACGTCGATCCGGGCCGAGCGGACGAGATGCCGTGCAAGGTCAAGCGACTTTTGCGCCTGCTCCACACTGTCAGCGCGCGACGTCCAGCGCAGGTTCCAAGCCTTGCGATTACAGAATTCTGCGGTGATGCGGTCTGCCATCGGTCTGTTCACAGCGCCAGTTTCCTGTCGCGCGCGCGCCGAAACACTGGGCTGATCTGGCGCAGGATCCATAAGGAGCCGGTGTCTGTCAAGCCGGTGTCTGTCAAGCCGGTGTCTGTCAAAATGGCGGCTCCCTTAAGCATCCGTCACCGATAAAGCCGTGGCCAATCTTTACCCGGATTGAAAATGAAACAACGAGGTACCCAGATACGGGATCGCATAGAGCCGACGCGCGCCCCGTGATCTGACAATAGCGGGCGCGATCCCCGAAATGCCAACGCTTTTGGGATGTCTTTGCGCGCCACGGACAGAAAGTTTTCCTTTTGAGTTGATGGACTTAAAAGATGTGCAACCTGAAACTGCAAATCACTTTGGGATCTTTCAAATAGCGGCGTGAATAAGCATCGGAGCCTGATTTCGGGACTGACTGACCTGCGACCGGGAAATCTGCGCAAACAGATCGGGGAATTCGCGCAAACAGACCGCCCCGATTGCAGGCCTACACCGGTTGCAGGTCTACCCCGGCCCATGGATCTGGCGCAAAACGCCCGGCAACAGATCCGGCAGATCTTCGGCAATCAGACCCACCCCGAACGACTGCGCCGCAGCCCCGTGCAGCCAGACCGCCGCTGCCGCCGCCAGAAACGGGTCTGTCCCTTGGGTGAGCAAGCCCAGCACGATCCCGCTTAACACATCGCCCGCGCCTGCGGTGGCCAGCGTCGCGGGCGCATTAGAATTGATGATCGCACGTCCGTCCGGAGCCGCGATCACCGTATCCGCCCCCTTGAGCACGACAACCGCGCCACAGCGGCGCGCGGCCTTGCGCGCCCGCGCCAGCTTGTCGCCCGAGGCATCGAACAGGCGCGCGAATTCGCCGTCATGGGGCGTCATCACGCAAGCGCCTTTTATGGCGTGCTCAAGCTGGGCCGGATCGTCCTGAAACACGCTAAGCGCATCCGCATCCAGCACCACCGCGCGCCCTGTGCCCAGCATGGCCAGCGCGCGGGCCTTGGTGGCCGCGTTCACTCCGGCGCCCGGTCCGATCAGAAAGCCCGACAGGCGTGTGTCGGCCAGCAGGTCGGTAAACTCCTGCGTCGTTGCGACGGGTTGCGCCATGATGCTGGTCAGCGCGGCGGCATAGATTGGCAGGGCCTCTTGCGGCACTGCGATTGTCGTCAACCCGGCCCCGATGCGCGCGGCGGCACGCGCCGCCATGCGCGCCGCCCCCGTCATCGGATAGCCGCCCCAGATCAGCGCATGACCGCGGGTGTATTTGTGTCCTGCCTGCTCTGGGCGTGGCAGAACATCCAGCCAAAGCGCAGGGTCATTCTCGAAGGTTTGCGGCGCGATCTGGTCAAGGACGGCATCCGGCGTGCCGATCTCTGTCACCACCACCTCGCCGCACAGCGTTCGGCCGGGCAGCAGCAAATGACCGGGTTTCTTGCGAAAAAACGTCACGGTCAGCGCGGCGGGCACGGCCCCCAGCGTCACTCCACTGTCGCCCATGACTCCGCTGGGCACATCAACCGCAACGACAGGCGCGCGCGTTGCGGCGGCGGCCAGCACCTCGGCAACAGCGCCCTCCAACGCGCGGGTCAGGCCAGAGCCAAAGAGCGCATCGACGACAAGTGCGGCCCCCTCAAGCACGTCGCAGGTCAGCGGCTCAACCGAGCCAGTCCACAGCTGCGCGTGATACGCGGCGTCGCCTTTTAACGCATCGCGCGCGCCCAGCAAGGCCAGCCGCACCTGCCATCCCGCCGCTGCAAGATGACGCGCCACGACAAAGCCATCGCCGCCGTTGTTGCCCGGACCGCACAGAACCGCGACGGCGCGCGGCGACCAGCGCCGGGTGATCTCGCGCGCGACCGAGGCGCCTGCGTTTTCCATCAAGACGACGCCCGGCGTGCCCAAGGCGATGGCAAGGCGGTCGGCTGCGTTCATTTGGCTTACGGTCAGCAGGGCTTGGTCTGAGGACATGATCTTGCGGTCTCCTGTGATGTGTCCGCCAAGAGGAAGTGAGGGTAACGGCCTAGCGGTCCGGCGGGGTCCAGTCTTTCGCGGGTTCCAAATTTTGGCGGCGCAGGCGCAAGGCAAGCCCCACCGAAACACCCACCCCGATTGCGATGGTCAGATCCGCAAAAACCGTCAGCATCAGCGTCAGTCCCAGCAGCACCCGATCCGCCACGGGGGTCTGCAGGTATCCGCGCCATTTCTGCGGCTCGCTCATGTTCCATGCGGTCAGGATCAGCAGTCCGGCCAGCGCGGGCATCGCGAGATACCCGGCAAGGGGCGCAGCCAACAGCATCACTAGCAGGATGGTGACGGCGTGAATGAGACCCGCGACAGGCGTCTTTCCCCCGGCGCGCACATTGGTCGCGGTGCGCGCGATGGCCCCGGTCGCAGGCAGGCCGCCAAACAGCGCCGTGCCGAGGTTGGCAAAGCCCTGGGCGAGGATTTCGGCGTTGGGGCGGTGATGGCCGCCGATCATCTTGTCGGCCACCATGGCCGAAAGCAGCGATTCAATGCTGGCCAGAAAGGCGATGACGATGGCCGAGGGCAGCAGTTCGATGATCCGCGCGAGGGTGATCTCGGGGAAATGCGGCATCGGCAGCGTGCTGGGCAACGCGCCAAAGCGCGAAAAAATCGTCTCGACCGGAAGGGCTGCGAGGGCCACAAGCCCCGAGGCAAGAGCGACCGCCACCACAAGCCCCGGAAACCGGGGGGCCATCCGGCGCAGAGCCACGATCATCGCCATCGCCGCAAGCCCGATCCCGACTGCATAGAGGTTGATCGTCGCTTTGCTGGCCCAGAGCGCCTCGATCTTGCCCAGAAATTCTGCCGGGACGCGATCCACCGACAGGCCAAGGAAATCGTTGATCTGGCTGGTGGCAATGATGACACCGATCCCGATGGTAAAGCCGTTGATCACAGCTTCGGGCACATAGGCCACCAGAGTGCCCGCCCGCAAATACCCTGCTGCCAGCATGATCAGCCCGGCCATGAACGTCGCCAGCACCAGCCCGTCATAGCCGTGCTCTGCGATGACCCCAAAGACCACCACGATAAAGGCCCCCGTCGGCCCGCCGATCTGCACCCGGCTGCCGCCCAGCAGCGAGATCAGGAACCCGCCCACAATCGCCGTCACCAGCCCCTTTTCCGGCCCCGCACCAGAGGCGATGGCGATGGCAAGGCTCAGTGGCAAGGCGACCATGGCCACGGTGACCCCGGCGATCAGATCACTGGTGAACTGAGCACGATCATATGTTTTCAGGGTGGTCAGAATTTTGGGTTGCATGCGATCAGTTACGCCCCCAAAGGCCAGAGATACAACTGAATATCGTTCTATCCCGGTCTTGGATACGGCTTGGATCCAGCTTGGATCCGGGATTGATTTGGCGTTGGTTTGGCATTGATTTGGCATTGATTTGGCATTGATTTGGCATGGAAACAGCCTGGGCGGTTCTGGCGAGACCCGCAGTGCAAATCGCAAAACCTGCTTGCCCCGAGTTAATCTGCGATTTGTGACAAAAACCGTTGGTTTCTCGGAGCCTATACCTATATCAAGCGGTGACGTGCCATCGGCCGACCAAATCACAGGAGTTCGTGTGTCTCTCTTTCTGATCGTTGGCCTGCCATTTCTGGGCGCGCTCTTGCCCGGCCTGATGAATTCCGCCGGACGCCAAGCCTGTGCTGGCGTGACCTTTACCGTAACGCTCGCGGCCCTTGTTGGTCTGCTGACCAACCTGCCCGCCGTGATGGCCGGAGACCTCGTGACCGCGCGGGTCGACTGGATGCCTCTGCTGGGGCTGAATTTCACGCTGATGCTGGATGGCTTGGGCTTTTTCTTTGCCTGTCTGATCCTCGGGATCGGCCTGCTGATCATCGCCTATGCGCGGTTTTATCTGTCGCGCGACGACAATATGGGCGAGTTTTTCACCTATCTGCTGTTGTTTCAGGGCGCGATGGTCGGGATTGTCCTTAGTGATAACATCCTGCTTTTGCTGATCTTCTGGGAGCTGACCTCACTGTCCTCCTTTCTGCTGATCGGCTTTTGGAAGCACCTGCCAGAGGGACGCCAAGGTGCCCGCATGGCCCTGACGGTGACGGGCATGGGGGGCCTCGCGATGATCGGCGGAATGCTGATCCTTGGGCAGATCGCGGGCAGTTATGACCTGAGCGTGATCCTGCAGAACAAGGACCTGATTCAGGCCTCGCCGCTGTATCTGCCCGCGCTGATCCTGATCCTGCTGGGCTGTTTCACCAAATCCGCACAATTCCCGTTCCATTTCTGGCTGCCACACGCCATGGCCGCGCCCACGCCGGTGTCGGCTTATCTGCACTCTGCCACCATGGTGAAGGCCGGGATTTTCCTGATGGCGCGCATTTGGCCGGTGCTGTCAGGCACGCCGGAATGGTTCGTCATCGTCACCACGGCCGGCCTGATCACCATGTGCCTTGGCGCGGTGATTGCCCTGTTCAAGCATGACCTAAAGGCGCTGCTGGCCTTTTCGACGGTCTCGCATCTGGGCCTGATTACCATGCTGTTGGGCACGGGCACGGCATTCGGGGCGATGGCGGCGGTGTTCCATATCCTGAACCACGCGACATTCAAGGCGGCGCTGTTCATGTCCGCGGGGATCATCGATCACGAGGCCCATACGCGCGATATTCGTCGCCTTGGGGGCTTGCGTCACCTGATGCCGGTCACCTTTGTCATCATGTGTCTTGCGGCCCTGTCGATGGCGGGGGTTCCGCTGCTGAACGGCTTTTTGTCCAAGGAAATGATGCTAGAGGAAACCACGCGCACCGTCCTGTTCAACGCACCTTGGCTGGTGCCCGCACTGGCCGTATTTGGGGCGCTGTTTTCCGCCGCTTATTCGTTCCGCCTGATCGGGCATGTGTTCTTTGGCCCGGTGCTCGACTACTACCCCGCCAAGCCGCATGATCCGGGCGCGGGCCTGTGGTTGCCGCCCGCGTTTCTGGTGGTGCTGGTGGTGGTGATCGGTGTCGCACCGTTTCTGGCAGAGCCTTTCGTCAAACTGGTCACCGCCTCAGTTCTGGGCGATGCGGCAGACACGCCGACGGCGCACTTCAAGATCTGGCACGGTCTGGTGCCTGCGCTGTATATGTCGATCGCTGCCGTGATCGGTGGTCTGGCCCTGCTGGCGATCTTCCGCCCCGCGCTGCGGCTGTGGGATGCCACCCCGCGCCCCGAGGCCAAGGTCCTATTCGAGGGGCTGGTCGAAGCCGTGGCGCGCCTTGCGAAAAAGCTCAACCACTCCCTGCATGATGGCGCATTCTCTCGCTACGGCGCGATCATGGTCGTCACGGTGCTGGCGGCGGGCTATTACGCTTGGACCACGGGCAGCGTCGGCCCCGCCGCCTTTGAGGTGCAGCCTGCGACGCCTGTGACCATCGCCGGATGGCTGTTGCTGGTGGTGGCCACGGTGGGCGTTGCCCTGCTGCACCGCAACCGTTTCATCGCCTTGATCCTGATCGGCATCATCGGCTTGATCATCTCGGTCGGCTTTGTGTTCTTCAGCGCGCCTGACTTGGCCATGACCCAGATCACGGTCGAGGTGGTGACGATCATCCTGCTGCTGCTGGCGCTGAATTTTCTGCCCAAGCAGACCCCTAAGGAAAGCCCCATCCTGCTGCGTCTGAGGGACAGTGCGATCGCGCTGGCCGGAGGCTTTGCCACCATGGCGCTGACCTATCACTACCTGCTGCGCGACAGCATCCTGCCCTCGATATCAGAGTTCCACCTCGCCAATTCCTACAAGGGCGGCGGTGGCACAAATGTGGTCAACGTGACACTGGTCGATTTCCGCGGCTTTGACACCTATGGCGAAATTATCGTGCTGGGCATCGCCGCGCTGCTGATCTACGCGCTGACAGAGGCGCTGCTGTCCAGCCCGGTGCGCGCGCGCCTGCTGAACCGCACGCCGGACCAGCCCCGCGCGGGCGACATGCACCCGATGATGATGGTGGTGCTGACGCGGGTGATAATGCCTGTGGTGCTGCTGGTCGGGTTTTTCATCTTCCTGCGCGGCCACAATGAACCGGGCGGCGGATTTATCGCGGGTCTGGTCGTGTCGATTGCGGTTGTGATGCAATATATGGCCAGCGGATTTGCATGGGCCACGGCGCGGCTGCGCTATCCCTATCACGGCATCATTGGTGTGGGGGTTCTGACGGCGGGCCTGACGGGCATCGGGTCGTGGTTCTTTGGCAAGCCTTTCCTGACCTCTGATTTCACCTATGTGCGCATCCCGCCGTTTGAGAAGTTCGAACTGGCCACGGCAATGGCTTTTGATATCGGGGTGTTTCTGGCCGTCGTGGGCGCGGTGATGCTGTCGCTGGATGGGTTTGCACGGCTGGCCCGGCGCGCCCATGTGGAGCCAAGCGAGCATCCCATGGACATCGATCCCTCGCGGGACGAAATGCTGACAGAGTCCATCACTCTCAATTCTGCCGCAAAACAGGGAGAGCTGTAACATGGAACTGCTTGTTGCCTCTGCCATCGGCATTCTGACCGCCTCCGGGATCTACCTTGTGCTGCGCCTGCGCACGTTTCCGGTGATCCTTGGGGTTTCGCTGCTGACCTATGCGGTGAACACCTTTCTATTTGCCTCTGGGCGTCTGACGGTTGGCTCTGCCCCGATCCTGCGGGACGGGGTGAGCGACTATGCCGACCCCCTGCCACAGGCGCTGGTGCTGACCGCCATCGTGATCTCTTTCGGGATGACGGCCGTGGTGGTGATGATTTCGCTGGGGGCCTACCTTGGGTCGGATGACGACCATGTGGATGACCCTGTCGAGCCTGACCCCGAGACTAAGCCAGATTCTCAAGCAGACACTCAGGCAGACACTCAGGCAGACACTCAGGCAGACAATCAGCCAGATACTCAGCCAGATACTCAGGCCGGAGGCACGGCATGACCCATTGGATCATCCTTCCCGTCGTCCTTCCGGCGATCCTTGCGCCCTTTATCATCCTTGCTGCGCGCTATCATATCGGTATCCAGCGGGTGTTTTCAGTGGTGGGCGTCTTTGCCTTGGCGATCATCGCGGCGGGACTGGCGTGGCAGGCCTCTGACGGCACCGTCACGCTGTACCAGCTTGGTGACTGGGCCGCGCCCTTTGGCATCGTGCTGGTGGGGGACCGCCTGTCGACGCTGATGGTGCTGCTGACGGCGGTGCTGGCGTTTTTCGTACTGTTGTTTGCTATTGGATCCGGCTGGGACAACCGGGGGCGGCATTTTCATGCGCTGTTCCAGTTTCAGATTATGGGGATCATGGGCGCGTTCCTGACCGGAGACCTCTTTAACCTGTTCGTGTTCTTCGAGGTGCTGCTGATCGCCTCATACGGGCTGATGATCCATTCTGGCGGCGACACGCGGCTGCGGGCGGGCGTGCAATATGTGCTGTTCAACCTGCTGGGCTCGACCCTGTTCCTCTTTGCGCTTGGCGCGATTTATGCCGAGACAGGCACTCTGAACATGGCCGATCTCGCGCAGCGTGTGACCCAGATTGACCCCGCCGAAACCGTTGGCATCCGGATCGCTGCCGTGCTGCTGCTGCTGGTCTTTGCAATCAAGGCTGCCGTTGTGCCGCTGCATTTTTGGCTGCCCTCCAGCTATGCCGAGGCCCCCGCCCCCGTTGCGGCGCTGTTCGCGATCATGACCAAAGTGGGGGCCTATGCGATCATCCGCGTCTACACGATGGTCTTCCCGCCCGATCTGGAGGTTACCGCCGGGTTGCATGGCCAGTGGTTGCTGCCTGCGGCCCTGATCTCGCTCGCTCTGGGGGCCATCGGCGTGCTGGGCGCGAAAAAGCTGGACCGTCTGGTCGCCTTTGCAGTCATCGGCTCGATGGGGATGGTGATGGTGGCGATCTCGCTGTTCACGCCGGTCTCTATCGCGGCGGCGCTGTATTACATGGTGCATTCCACCTTGGCGGGCGCGGTGCTGTTCCTGATCGTGGATCTGGTGCGATCTGGTCGGGGTAACGTTCAACTGATCCCCGCCCCGCCCGTGGCCGGGGCTGCGTTGACGGCGGCGCTGTTCTTTGTCGGGGCCATCGCCATGGCGGGCCTGCCACCCCTGTCCGGGTTCATCGGCAAGTTGTTGATTCTGAACGCCTCGTTCGACAATGGTGCGGCTGTCTGGGTCTGGGCAGTTGTGCTGATCGCAAGCCTTGTCAGCATCGTCGGGTTCTCGCGCGCGGGCAGCATCGTGTTCTGGAAGGCGCAAAGTGTCGCGCGCCCCGAGGACGAGGCTCTGCCCGACCGCCCCGCCACCCTGTCCTATGTGGCCGTTGGCGGGCTGGTGGCCTTGCTGATCGCCCACACGGTCTTTGCCGGACAGGTCCACCGCTATACCACAGCGATCTCAGCGCAATTGTTCGCCCCGGACGCCTATTTTTCGACCGTGCTGGACACGCCGGGCAAGATGAGCACGCCAAAGGAGGGATACTGACGTGACCAAAGCGTATAACTGGCTGTTTCCCCACCCGATCCTGACCCTGCTTCTGGCCTTTGTCTGGGTGTTGCTGCAAAATGAGGTGACGGCAGGCATGGCCGTCTTTGGCCTGATCCTTGGCATCATCATCCCACGGGCCACGGCTGTCTGGTGGCCAGACCGGCCCAGCCAATTCAAGGGCCGGCGGATGCTGGCCTATATGTTGCTGGTGATGTGGGATATCGTCATCGCTAACGTGCAGGTCGCGTGGATCGTACTGACCCGGCCAAACGCCCGGCTGCGCCCAGCATGGATCACCGTGCCGATCGATCTGCGCCAACCAGAGGCGATCACCATCCTGGCCGGCACGATCACCCTGACACCGGGCACCCTGTCCGCCGACCTGTCAGATAGCGGTCACAGCCTGCTGATCCACGCGCTTGACGCCGCCGACCCGGACGCCATCCGCGACGAGATCAAGACCCGCTACGAGCGCCGCCTGAAGGAGATTTTCGCATGAGCCTTGCCCGCGAATTCATGGATATGGCTATCTTTCTGGCCTTTATCATCGTCGGCCTCGCACAGGTTCTGGCCATGATCCGCCTTGTGATCGGCCCCGGAACGGTCGACCGCATCCTTGCGCTGGATACGATGGTGATCAATGCCATCGGGCTTATCGTGCTGCTGGGCGTGTCGCAAGGCACCCGCATCTATTTCGAGGTGACGCTGATTTTTGCCATGTTCGGCTTTGTGTCCACCGTCGCCTATGCGCGCTATGTCCTTCGCGGAGATATCATCGAATGACCCTTGAAATCCTCGCCCCTTATGTGATCGGCCTGTGCCTTCTGTTTGGGGCGGTCTTTATGTTGATCGGCTCAATTGCCCTGCTGCGTTTCAAGGACACGATGACCCGGTTGCATGGTCCCACCAAGGCCAGCACCCTTGGGGTCGGCGCGCTGCTGTTTGGCTCGATGCTGTATTCCGAAGTATTCGGAGCAGGCTGGTCGATCCATGAGATCCTGATCATCGCCTTCCTGTTCGTGACGGCACCAATTGCCGCCAATTTCCTTGCAAAAGTCGCGATCCACAAGGGCACCTGCGAGACACCGCCCAAGCCCAGCAGTGACACCACATGGGCCACGCTCAAGGCGCCAGAGGATGACAGCGATGGGGCGCAGGCCAAACAAGGCTGACCTGCGCTCTTATTCCTCTTTCCCCGCAAACAGAGACCCAACCGGGATGCCGCGCAGCCCAGCAGGTTCGTCGCGCACCAGAAACAGCGCATCCAGCCCCTGCTCTTGTGCCAAAATCGTGCCACCCTGCGCGCCCAGCACCATCAGGGCTGTGGCCCATGCATCCGCCAGCGCGCAGTTGCGCGCTACCACTGTGACCGAGGCGGGCGAGGTCATCAGGGGTGCTCCCCGGCGCGGGTCCATCGTGTGCGAAAGGTGCCGCCCCTGCACCTCGACCCAGTGGCGATAATCGCCAGAGGTGGCCACGGCGGCATTTTCCAGCGCCAGCACGGAAAAGGGCGCGCGTTGTTCCCGGTCGGGGGCCTCGACCGCAATGGTCCAGGGTGTGCCGTTGGGACGCAGGCCGAGGGCGCGCATCTCTCCGTCAATGCCCAGCAGTCCGGCAGAGATACCAAATTCGGCGAGCGTATCTGTAAGGCAATCAACGCCGTATCCCTTGGCAATGCCGTTCAGATCCAGCGTCACGGCGGCGTGTTTGCAAACGTAGCCCGCCGCCCTGTCCAGTTCCAGCGCGGCACCTGCGGGGTCGCGAGACACAGCCAGTGACGCGCGGATCTGCGCCGCGTCTGCCCGATCCGGGCCAAAGCCCCAGGCCGTCACCACATCGCCCATGCAGATGTCAAATGCCCCTTCAGAGGCACGACCCACCTCGAGCCCCATTGCGATCACTTCGAGCATTGGGGCAGGCAGCGCCACCCATTCCCCGACCGGGGCCGCGTTGAGGCGCATCAAGGCGCTGTCCGGCGTCCACGTGGACATCTGCGCGTCCACCGCCCCGACAGCTGCCTGCAACGCGGCTTGGACCGGGGCGGGATCGACGTCTGCATAGAACAGCGCCGACCAGCGCGTGCCCATGGTCGCACCATTCAGCGCATGGCGCATCGGGTCAGTAGACATCTTCAACATAGCGCCCCTCTGCCTTAAGCGCCGCCGGTGTCAAGCCCGAGGGGCGCCAGAATATCGGTCAATGCCTCTGTCACGCCCGTGGCCATGCCGCGCCCACCACAGACCATGACGCGCGCGCCCTCGCGGATCAGCCGCGAGACCTCGTGCGCCTCGGCGCGCAGGGCGTCCTGCACATAGCCCGCCTTGGGACCGCGCGACACCGCCGTCTTTATCCCGGTCAGATGCCCCGTGCGCTGCCAGCCTTCAAGATCCGGCCCATAGAGAAAGTCGTTTTGCAAATGGCGCATCCCAAAGAACAGATGGATCGGGCGCTGACGGGTATTGCCCCGGATCACCCCCGCCAGAGGTCCGATCCCCGTGCCCGCCCCGATCAGGATCAGCGGCACGCGCGCGCGGCCCTGTTTGAACCCCGGATTGGGACGCAGAAACGCTTTGACGCTGTCGCCCGGAGCAAGCTGTGTCAACAGCGCCGAGCACAGCCCGCCAGGGTGGCGCTTGACGACGATCTCGACAAATCCGTCGCCCCGCGCCGAGGCCAGCGAATAGAGACGCGGGATCGCAGAGCCTTCTGGCACAATGCCCAGCAGATCACCCGCCTCAAACCGGGCAAAGCCTTGGCCGCCAGCCTTTGCCAGAGCGTCACGCGCGGCAGGGCAAAGCGCAGAATGGCCGTGGGGGCCTGCATCTCTGCGCCATAATCGCGACGCGACACAAGGGTCAGCGGTTGCGTGGCGGGTGCCACGGGCTGGTGGGCGAGGTCAAGCGTGATCCCAAGGGCAGCCCCCAGCAGACGACCCCAGCGCGCGAAATCCTGCGCAGACTGGCGGTCGATGGTGTCAAAGGGCATCAGCATGGCCCAACCCTGCGCCTCGGCTGCCGCCTGAACCCTTTGGGCATAGGCACAATAGGCCGGATAGCCGCGATCGCCGAACCCAAGCACCGCTATGGATGCGGATGGGGATCGGGGTGCAGATAGCGGCGGGCCCGAGGCCGCCAGACCATCCAGAAAGCCCTTGGCAGAGGCAGGCGCGTCGCCGTCGCCGTAAGTGGCAGCCAGCACGATAAACCGCTGCGCCTTGGCAAACCGCGCCGGATCAAAGCCCGTCATAGGGGCGACATGCACTTTTTGCCCCGCCGCGCGCAGCGCCTGATGCAAGGTCGCCGCAAAGCCCCATGTACTGCCGCCTTCGCTGCCGACCAGCAGGATCGTTTCGGCCCTTGCTGCGGCGTGATTGCCACTGATGATTGAACGGATACGCGGCCTGCTGCGCCGTGCGGCCAGCCAGACAAGCGTGCCCGTCACGCCCAGAACCGGCACTCCCAGCGCCATAAGCCCCAGAACCAGTGCCAGAACCGGCCCAAACAGACCCGCGCCCTGCCCACCACCCTGGCCGGTGTGCAGCATAGAAATCGTTTCTGACAGACGCTCGCCCGCCGTCAGATCAGCCCAACTCAGGACAGCGCCAGAGCCTTGGTCCAGATATCCGGTGCCCAGATCGGTCTTTAGCGTGAACACATCGCTCGCATCCCCCTCATAAGGAAAGTTGAGCGCGCGCAGATCCGCAACCGGGGTCTGGGTCAGCCGCTTTATGCTGGTGAGGGGCACGCCTGTCTCACCACTCACCTCGGAGGGAAACGCCGGGGCAGAGTCGGTGACAGGCAAAAGCTCGAACGTCGAGGCCGACATCCACAGGGCCGTGACAGAAGACAGGGCCAGCC
>CALGTJ010000730.1 GCA_937901435.1 uncultured Rhodobacter sp.
GGATCACTCTCATACCGCAGCCGCCAACCGACCGTGGTGAATAATCCGGGCTAGGATCCTTGCAAGAGAGCGTGACCGCCTGCGCCAGATCAAGACGCAGAGGGCGCGTCGTCGTAGGGTTTCTTTGATCCGCGTCGATCCGTGCTGCGCGATGCTCTCTCATTAGGTTTATAGCATTGTGCGGGAGGCAAGACGTTTATGATCGAAGTACAACCCAGCGGCGACCGTGGCATGATAGAGATCCGGATGACGGCCCCGGTTTCTGACAGCGATTATAAAGAGGTGTTGATGCCTGCCATTGACACGGCCATCGCGGGTGGGGATCGCTTGCGCTTGCTGGCCATCATAGAGGCAGGCGTTTCTGATTTTACGCTGGGTGCCATGCTACAGGACGCACGCGTGGGGCTGAAACACTGGCGCGGGTTTGATCGGGTGGCTGTGGTGACCGACAATGGTGCCCTGTCGAGGGCCATAGGGGCCTTTTCCATTTTCATGCCCTGTCCCGTTGCCACCTTCAGAATGAGCGACGCAGAAGACGCACGCCGTTGGCTGCGCGAAAGCCTTGGCAGCCTTCAGCAAGAAGACCTTGGCGACGGTGTGCTTCACGTTTCTCTCTTGGGAAAGCTGGACACCGAGCAATATGAAAACGACATAGAGGATTTGAACAGGTTCTTTGAAGCGCACAAGAAAATCCGGCTTTTGGTCGATC
Organism: uncultured Rhodobacter sp.; assembly: GCA_937901435.1. The sequence continues at coordinate 710 of CALGTJ010000730.1, forward strand.
TGCGCGAATTCGACGGCTGGCAGGGTTTTGGCGCACTTCGGGATCACTTTCATCTGGTGCGCGGGCACGCCAACCAAGTCACGCGGGCGGCGATCGTCGGTGACGGCGGGTGGCAAGAGATGGCTGTCCAGATCGGCAAGCGCGTTTTTGGTTTCGAGGCCAAACATTTTTCAGGCGAAGAGTTTGAAAAGGCAAAATCCTGGCTTGTGGTCTGACACCAAGGTGAGAACGGTAGATCCACCAAAGGTATGCAAAAAGCGCAACACTGCAAACCTGAGGCAATCGGTCAAGTGACAAGTGCAGGCGCGCGGCCTATACGGGCGCAAATCTCATGCACCAACGGATCAATTCATATGACTATCCAAGTTTTCGGCCATAAATCGCCCGACACCGACTCCACCGGCTCTCCTATTATTTGGGCTTGGTATTTGAACGAGGTCAAAGGCCAAAAGGCCGAGGCCGTCCTGCTGGGCGAACCCAATACAGAGGCTGCTTTTGTTCTGACCCGTTGGGATCTGCCCAAGCCAGCAATCATTTCTGACGTTGCGGCTGATGCGCCCGTCGTCATCGTCGACACCAACAACCCGGCAGAACTGCCCGCCAACATCAATGCGGCGGACATTCAGGCGATCATCGACCACCATAAACTGGTCGGCGGGATCGAAACCAAAGGCCCGATCGACATCACGATCCGCCCGCTCGCCTGCACCGCCACCATCATGCATGACCTGATGGGCGATGACGCCGCCAAGATGCCCGATTGGGTCAAGGGCGCAATGCTGTCCTGTATCCTGTCCGATACGCTGGAATTCCGCAGCCCGACCACGACCGATCATGACACCGCGCTGGCCGTGAAACTGGCGGCAGACCTGGGCCTCGATATCGCCGCCTATGCTGCCGAAATGTTCGCCGCGAAATCTGACGTTTCCGCGTTTTCCGAGGCCGAATTGCTGCGCATGGATTCCAAGGAATACTCGGTCGATGGCAAAGGGTTTCGCGTATCTGTGCTTGAAACCACATCGCCAAAGATGGTGCTGGACCGCAAGGATGCTCTGATGGCCGCCATGCCCGGCGTTGCATCAGAGGACGGTGCCGATCAGGTTCTGCTGTTCGTCGTGGATATCCTCAACGAAGAGGCCACCATGCTGATCCCCAACGAACTGTCCAAAGCAGTTGCCGAAAAAAGCTTTGGCGCGACGGTCACTGGCGACACGGTGGTCTTGCCCGGTATCATGAGCCGCAAAAAGCAGATCATCCCAAACCTCAAGGTCTGATCCAAGTATCAGGGGCGCCCTAATCGGGTGCCCCTTTCTTTTCGCACTCTCAGGAATGCAGCAATATGACCCAGATCGTCACGTCCCTCGCCGAGATTTCAGATCGCTATGACGTGGTCCTCTGCGACCTGTGGGGATGTGTGCACAACGGGCGGCAGGCCTTTCCCGAAGCGATCAAGGCATTGCAGGCCTTCCGCGCAACAGGCGGAACCGTTGTCATGCTGACAAATGCCCCACGTGCGCGGGCCTATGTGGCGGAACAACTCGACCGGCTTGGCGTGCCGCGCGATGCGTGGGACGTGATCACCACGTCCGGCGACAGCGCACGCGCTGCGATGTTCAACGGCGCTGTGGGGCAGAAGGTTTATTTTATCGGGTACGAGTCCGATCTGACCTTCTTTGATCCGCTCAATATCGTCGAGACCCCGCTGGAAATAACCCGTGTTCCCCTGCAAGAGGCAGAGGGGATCGTTTGCTGTGGCCCCGAAGACCCATATGCCGATCCTGCCGTCTACCGCGCTGATTTCCTCTATGCCAAGCAAATGGGCATGAAACTGCTGTGCGCCAATCCGGATGTCATCGTGGACGTCGGCACAAAACGCCAATGGTGCGCGGGCGCTCTGGCGCAGCTTTATACCGAGATGGGCGGTCAAAGCCTGTATTTCGGAAAGCCTCACCCGCCAATTTACGACCTCGCCCGCCGCCGCCTTGCCGCGATGGGCACAGAAGTCGCGCCGCACCGGATCCTCTGCATTGGCGATGGAATCATCACGGATGTCGCGGGCGCGATGAGCGAAGACCTGGATGCGCTCTTTATCACCGGGGGACTGGCCGCAGAGGAAACAAAGACGACCGATCAGCCAGATCCAGAGGCGCTGCGCACCTACCTTGAAAGTAAGTCCTACGATCCTGCGTATTCCATCGGCTTTCTACGATAAATCAACAGCGTAACAAAATTACGTTTTGAATGACTTTTTCAATCATTTATTTCTTTCGCAGTTGCAGAATCTTTTATCCCTCGCTATGGTTCCTTTGAATACAGCACCGGGATCCAGCGACATGCTCGACAATTTGCCACGCGGAACAATCTGCATCGAAGACCTCGAAGTCGGCATGACCCGCTTTCTGCGCAAACAGGTGACCGACCGTGATATCGACCTGTTTGCAGAGGTTTCTACCGACCGGAACCCTGTCCATCTTGACGACTCCTACGCTATGGATACAATTTTCGAGGGGCGTATCGCCCACGGCATGCTGACCGCCTCACTGATTTCTGCGGTGATTGGGGAACAGCTTCCCGGTCATGGCACCGTCTATCTGGGTCAGTCCCTGCGTTTCATGGCCCCCGTGCGTCCCGGCGATATGGTCTATGCTGAAGTGAAAGTGCGCGAGATTGACTATTCGCGTCGCCGTGTCACCCTTGATTGTCACTGCGCTGTGGGCGATACCATCGTCTTGAAAGGCGACGCGCTGGTTCTGGCGCCCAGCCGGAAATTCGACTGACCACAGGGGCGCGGCCCCCGGCTTTGGGGAACGATGCGGACCTATACCACCTGGACTGATTTAACCCCTGCGGATCAGGGCGCTGCGGTTGCCATCGGCAATTTCGACGGCGTGCATATCGGTCATCAGGCGGTGATTGATCTGGCCCGAAATGCTGCCGCACAGACCGGCGCGCCGCTTGGCGTGGTGACCTTTGAACCACACCCAAGGCAGGTCTTTGCCCCCGACGCCGCCCCATTTCGCCTGATGAACGCGGAAACAAAACGTCACCGCTTGGAAAAGCTGGACGTCGAATGCCTGTATCAACTGCCCTTCACCACCGACCTGTTCGGGCTGACCGCCGAAGCTTTTGCCAAAGAGGTGATCGTTGATGGTCTCGGCCTGTCGCATGTGGTCGTTGGCGAAGATTTTTGTTTCGGCAAAGGCCGCCTTGGCACCGCCGCTGATCTGGTCCGCTTTGGGGCGCAGTTCGGCTTTGGTGTGACCCTCGCACAACTGGTGCAAAGCGGCGGCCAAGAGGTCAGTTCGACAAACATCCGCAACGCTCTTGCCGCGGGAAACCCACGCGAGGCCGCGGCGATGCTGGGTCATTGGCACCGTGTCGACGGAGAGGTCCTGCACGGCGAAAAACGCGGGCGCGAGCTTGGCTATCCGACGGCGAATATGTCGATCACGGGTCTGCACCCGCCGGCCTATGGGGTCTATGCGGTGAAACTCGATGTGCTTTCTGGTCCCCACAAGGGCAGCTATAACGGTGCCGCAAGCCTTGGCGTGCGGCCCATGTTTGGCGAAAATACCGCCAACCTAGAGACCTATATCTTCGATTTTGCAGGTGATCTTTACGGAACCCACGTGTCCGTCGCGCTGATCGAGTATTTGAGGCCAGAGATGAAATTTGATGGAGTGGACGGTCTGATCGCGCAGATGGATCAAGACTGCCAAAAAGCGCGCGATATTTTGGCCCAGATCCCATGAGCGATCCAATTGATCGCAGCGGGTTGCGCCCAAAATTCTGGGAGAAAGTCCCTCTCAAGAACATGACGCCCAAAGAGTGGGAGGCGCTTTGCGATGGCTGTGGCAAATGTTGCCTGAACAAGCTGGAAGACCCCGACACGCAGGAAATCGCCTTTACCCGCGTCGCTTGTCGCCTGCTGGACGGCGACACCTGCCATTGTGCACAATATGACATTCGCAAGCAGTTCGTGCCCGATTGTGTGCATCTGACCCCCGGCAATATTGCCAAGGTCGCCTATTGGATGCCGCAAACCTGCGCCTATCGCCTGCTGTACAGTGGCAAGCCGTTGAAAAAATGGCACCCGCTGATATCAGGCGATCCGCAAAGCGTGCATGATGCGGGCCAATCTGTGCAAGGTTGGACTGTGCCTGAATTCGAAATTCCCGAAGAAGAATGGGAAGACCATATAATCGAGGATCTCTGATATGTTTTTCGCCTCTGACAACAGCTCTCCGGCCCATCCAAAAGTGATGGAGGCGATGATGCACGCCAACGAGGGCTATATGGGCAGCTACGGCGCTGATCCGATCATGGACGCGGTGCGCGCAAAAATCCGCGAGGTTTTCGAGGCACCAGAGGCCGCCGTCTATCTGGTTTCGACCGGGTCCACCGCAAACGCCCTGTCCTTGGCGACCTTTTGCCAGCCTTGGGGCGCAATCTATTGCCACCGAACCGCCCATATCGAAGAGGACGAATGCGGTGCGCCAGAGTTCTACACGAACGGGGCGAAACTGGTGCTGATCGACGGTGCCGACGGCAAGATGGATGCAGACACACTGCGCCAGACGGTCAAAATGGCGGCGGGCGGGGGTGTGCACAACGTCCAGCGCGGGATGCTGTCGATCACCAATGTGACAGAGGCAGGTGGCGTCTATACCGTGGCCGAAATTGCAGAGCTTTGCGCAATCGCCAAGGAATATGACCTGCCCTGCCATCTGGACGGCGCGCGTTTTGCCAATGCGCTGGTCGCCACCAACGCCTCTGCGGCAGAGATGACGTGGAAGGCGGGCATTGACGTGGTCAGCTTTGGCGGCACCAAGAACGGGCTGCTGGGGGTCGAGGCGGTTGTGATCTTTGATCCCAAAAAGGCGTGGGAATTCGAGCTCCGGCGCAAGCGCGGTGGGCATCTGTTTTCCAAGCACCGCTACCTCAGCGCGCAGATGCTGGCCTATCTGCAAGACGATCTGTGGCTTAGCATGGCGCGCAACGCCAACGACATGGGCGCGCGCCTGTCAAACGGAATACTGAAGGTGCCCGGTGCGTCTTTGCTACATCCGACAGAGGCCAATATGGTCTTTGCCCGCTGGCCGCGCGGGGCTCACAAGGTCGCAAAGGCCGCAGGATCGGCCTATTATTTCTGGCCCTTCACCCAATCGCTTGATGGCCCGGATGACGAAACCCTGTCAGCGCGGCTGGTGTGCAGCTGGTGCACGACAGAAAAGAACGTCGATCAGTTTCTTGACCTGCTCACGGCCTGAGGCCCATCTGTTCCGGGTTTGATTGGACCGGGTTTGATTGACCCGGGACCGTGCCCTTAAGTCGCGTCAAAGAACGCCGTGATCAGCCCCGCAACCTCGGCAGGATGGGTCAGCGGGGTCATATGCCCGGCCCCCTCGATACGCGCGCGCTGGGTGTTTGGCATCCGCGCCTCAAGCCTGTCCTGAACCGCCCCAATGATTGGCGGCGACAGGGTGCCTTCGATCAAAAAGACGGGCATCTTTGTGCTTTCCAGCCAGCCGTCACGCAGGATCGCGGCGTTGTCCTCGAAGATTGCAGGGTCTTCGCGGGGGATCACATGGATCAGGCTCGCCATACCTTGTTGCTGTGCCTCTGACATCTCATCCCACGACTGGCCATCACTCCAGAAACCGGCAAAGAGTTCGGCTGCGCGACACATATCTTGGGCCTCAATTGCCGCCATGAAGGGCGCGAAATCCTGAAAATAGGTCTTGAACTCAGGCGATCCCTGTGCTGCGCAGAGCAAGACAGGCTCGATCAAGACCAGTCGGCGCACGGCCTCTGGATGCTCCATCGCCAGCCGTAAGGCCACGGTCGCCCCAAAGGAATGACCAATCACATCCATCGGCGTCTTGCCCAGAAACGTCTGCGCCACATCCAGACATTGCTGTTGAAAATCAACGCCATCCTGCAACGGCCCACTGCGCCCATGGCCGGGCAAATCGAAGGCGACGCACGGGCGGTCCAAGCCCGCGGCGACACCTTTCCACGCGCCCGAATGCCCCAGCGAGCAATGCAAGAGCAACGTATCAGGCGCGCTCTCACCCCAGACCCGCCAGTTTGTTTGTGTGCCACCGCGCAGTTCAAAAGGCATCAGAGCTTGCCTGACAAATGCAGGTCCAAATCTTCCAGCCGGTCGTGGCCCCAGAACCTTTCGTCGCCATCGGTGATGTAGAACGGCGCACCAAAAACGCCCCGGCTCACCGCCTCTTCCAGATTGGCGGCGTATGTCTCTGCGCCCGCCAGCATCCCGCTATCGGCGAGCGCAGGATCGAACCCGGCGTTTTCCAGACAAGCGCGCACCACCTCGTCTTCTGCGATGTTCTTTTCCTCCGCCCAGCAGGCCCGCAAAAAGCTATGGACCAGCCCGCCAAGATCCCCTTTGCCTGTCGCCTGAGCGGCGATGATCGCATAGGCCGATGGGGCCGGATTTGTCGGAAAGAACGCAGGCTGCATGGTGATCGGCAACCCCGATTTAATCGCGGCCCGGCGCAATTCCTGAGCACGATAGGCCTGACGGTTAGGGTGGCGGTCCTTCGGTGGCATCCCCCCCGTGCGCCCAAAGAGCGAAAGGATATCGACAGGCTTGTAGGTGATCGTCGCGCCATGCGCTGCGGCAATCTGTTCTAACCTCTGTCCCGCCAGATAGGTAAACGGGGAAATCGTCGCAAAATAGTAGTCGATATGTGCCATGAAGCCTCTCTTGACCGTTCAGGTATGTTTGCAAGACCGTATCGGGATGCTAGGGGGTGAGCAACGTCACGAATCCGTCATTTTCCCTTTAGGACAGTGCTGCCCATGCCCCTCGTCACAGAACCAAAACTTATTGCTGGCAATGCCAACCAAACGCTTGCCAAGGCCGTCGCCCGCCGCATGTCCATGCACCGCGGAATCAGCGTCGGATTGGTCGATGCGCGGGTCGAACGCTTTAACGACGGTGAGATTTTTGTCGAGGTGTTCGAGAATGTGCGCGGCGAGGATATGTATATCATCCAGCCGACCTCTAATCCGGCCAATGACAATCTGATGGAATTGCTTGTCATGGCGGATGCCCTGCGTCGCTCGTCCGCCGCACGCATCACCGCTGTGATCCCGTATTTCGGGTACGCCCGGCAGGACCGCCGCACCAAGGCGCGTACGCCCATCACGGCAAAGCTGGTGGCGAATATGATCGTTGGCTCTGGCATTGAACGGGTGTTGACGATGGATCTGCACGCGGCACAGATTCAGGGGTTTTTCGACATTCCGGTGGACAACCTTTACGCCTCGCCGATCTTTGCGCTGGATATCGAGCATCAGTTCAAAGGTCAGCTAGAGGACATCACAGTGGTTTCACCGGATGTGGGCGGTGTCGCGCGCGCACGTGAATTGGCAAAGCGGATTGGCTGTGCCCTTGCCATCGTGGACAAGCGCCGCGAAAAGCCCGGTGAGATTGCCGAGATGACCGTCATCGGTGAGGTTCAAGGCAAGAAATGCATCATCGTCGATGACATTTGCGACACGGCTGGCACCTTGTGCAAAGCGGCAGAACTGCTGATGAGCGAAGGCGCGTCCCAGGTCCATTCCTACATAACACATGGTGTGCTGAGCGGCCCTGCCGTCGAACGTGTGACGAATTCCGTGATGAAAAGCCTTGTGATTACCGACAGTATTCAGGCAAACGACGCAGTGCTGGGCGCAAAGAACATCCGGATCGTTCCGACGGCCCCGATTTTTGCGCAGGCGATCCTGAATATATGGAACGGGACCAGTGTGTCGTCTCTGTTCGAAACCGAAACCCTTGGTCCGATTTACGAAGGCACCTATTCACCGGCCTGAGGGGAACGGGCAGCCTGAAGGGGAGCCTTGGCGAGGGGGCTAATAAAGATCCCACTCGTCAGCATGGCGCAGCTCGCCGATTGCCATCCAATCCGCACGTATACGGGCGACCCTGGTGTCGCCCCATGTCCGGAACACCACGTCAAATCCGGCCTCTGTAATCCGCTCAGCGGCGATATCGGCGCGTGAATTAGAGTTCTGATCCATATCCCACATAGAGATCGACACCTGAACCGCAGGCGGTTTGCGAAAACTCTCGCCAAATTCAATCATTTGCCGATACATACGCGGGCCTTCGCCTGTCCACATTTCTCCATCATGCTCAAAGTCGGAAAAGAGCACGGTTGACCCTTGGTCAATGCCAACAAGATGGTTTCGCAGTCGTTTCATCGGTCCCTCGTTAACCGTGATGTAAAAACCAAATGAGGCAAAATTAGGGTCACAAACCAAGAGCAGCCGCCGAACATGTCTGCGGCTGCTTTTACTTAGCGCATAGTCTTCAACAAAAAGTAAGCGCCAGCGACGTTACATCCCGATTTCAGCGCGAAGAGCAGCGATATCCGCCACTGTTTTCGCCTGCGCGTCGACCATTTCTGGCGGCGTTTCCGCGCTGTTGGCCTCTTCTGCCAGAGTATCCAAAAACGCGGCTGTGACGTCTTCGCGGGCCATGGCCCGCTCTGCCAGAACAGACACGCTTTTGGGTGTGATTTCAGCAAAGCCACCAGAAACCACGAATTCCTGTGTGGCACCGGCAACGGTCGCACGCAGGATACCGGGGCGCAATGTGGTAATGACCGGGGTGTGGTCCGGCATCGCTGTCAGGTCGCCCTCTGCGCCCGGAATAGACACAGCGCTGGCCTCTCCTGAGGCCAGCTTGCGCTCGGGCGAAACGAGGTCGAATTGCATCGTATCGGCCATATCGACCCTTTCTTAGGCTGCGTCTGCTGCCATTTTCTGAGCTTTGGCGATCACTTCGTCAATGCCACCAACCATGTAGAACGCACCTTCGGGAAGGTGGTCATACTCGCCAGCCACAACAGCTTTGAACGATTTGATCGTCTCTTCCAAAGGCACCTGCTTGCCGTCGGCACCGGTAAAGACCTTTGCAACGTCGAACGGCTGGGACAGAAAACGCTCGATCTTGCGCGCGCGCGCCACAGTCAGTTTGTCGTCTTCTGACAGTTCGTCCATGCCGAGGATGGCGATGATGTCTTGCAGCGACTTGTACCGCTGAAGGATCTGCTGGACGTCTGTTGCGACCTTGTAGTGCTCGTCACCGATGATCAGCGGATCCAGCAGACGCGACGTGGAGCCAAGCGGGTCCACAGCCGGGTAGATGCCTTTTTCCGAAATCGAACGGTCCAGAACTGTCGTCGCGTCAAGGTGCGCAAAAGATGTGGCAGGTGCGGGGTCGGTAAGGTCATCCGCAGGAACGTAGACGGCCTGCACGGACGTGATCGACCCGGATTTTGTCGAGGCGATCCGTTCCTGCATGGCACCCATGTCGGTGGCCAGTGTCGGCTGATAGCCCACAGCGGATGGAATACGACCCAACAACGCCGAAACCTCGGAACCCGCCTGCGTAAAGCGGAAGATGTTGTCGACAAAGAACAAAACGTCAGATCCAGATTCGTCGCGGAACTGCTCTGCCAGTGTCAGGCCGGTCAGCGCAACGCGCATACGGGCTCCGGGAGGTTCGTTCATCTGACCGTAAACCAGCGCAATCTTGGACTTTTCCAGATCGTCGGGAACGATAACTTCGCCTTCGATCATCTCGTGATAAAGGTCGTTGCCCTCACGAGTCCGCTCGCCCACGCCGGCGAACACGGACAGACCAGAGTGCACCTTGGCGATGTTGTTGATCAGTTCCATGATCAGAACCGTCTTGCCCACGCCGGCACCGCCAAACAGGCCAATCTTGCCGCCCTTGGTATAGGGGGCCAGCAGATCGATCACCTTGATGCCTGTCG
>CALGTJ010000731.1 GCA_937901435.1 uncultured Rhodobacter sp.
GATCACTCTCATACCGCAGCCGCCAACCGACCGTGGTGAATAATCCGGGTTAACCACTGTGTCACGATTTAGAAAATAAAATCATTGGTGTCCAAATCTGCAAGCTGGACATTCAGCAGGGTGATCGTATTGCCGGACAGGGCATCTATCACCACGTTTCCACCAATCTGCGTCATGTGGTTCGCGCGGAGATCGGTGAAATCGGTGATCGAGGACACAGCGGACAGGTCGATTTTTTCCAGATTGTTGAGGCCATTGAAATCGCTGATCGTGTCGCGGCCAAAGCCATTGGCAAAGACGAAGGTGTCAGAATTCATGCCGCCGGACAGCAGATCATTGCCGCTGCCCCCGTCGAGCGTATCGGCGCCATTGCCGCCATAGATCGTGTCGTGATGGGCGCCCCCCTCTAGCAGATCGGCCCCGTTGCCCCCGAAAAAGCGGTCACTGCCTCCTTCGCCCTGGATGGTGTCATTGCCATTGCCACCATAAAGCCAGTCGTTGAACCAGCCGCCGTTGAGCAGGTCGTTACCGTCGTTGCCAAAGAGGATATCCATGCCGCCCTCGCCAAAGAGCACGTCATTGCCGATGCCGCCTTCGAGGCGGTCGTTCAAGGATCCGCCGTGCAGCGTGTCACGGCCATTGCCACCATAGAGCGTGTCGTTCTGCGTGCCCCCGTCCAGCAGGTCGGCGCCATTGCCCCCGAACAGGCGGTCATTGCCCCCGTCGCCACGCAATGTGTCATTGCCTTCGCCGCCATAAAGCCAGTCCCCGAACCAGCCGCCGCTGATCTGATCGTCGCCCCCATCGCCGTGGAGGATATCAAGACCGCCTTCGCCAAAGAGGACATCGTTGTCATCGCCGCCTTCGAGGCGGTCGTTATTGGCCCCACCGCGCAGCGTGTCACGGCCATTGCCACCATAGAGCGTGTCGTTCAGCGCGCCCCCGTCCAGCAGGTCGGCGCCATTGCCCCCGAACAGGCGGTCATTGCCCCCGTCGCCACGCAATGTGTCATTGCCTTCGCCGCCATAAAGCCAGTCCCCGAACCAGCCGCCGCTGATCTGATCGTCGCCCCCATCGCCGTGGAGGATATCAAGACCGCCTTCGCCAAAGAGGACATCGTTGTCATCGCCGCCTTCGAGGCGGTCGTTATTGGCCCCACCGCGCAGCGTGTCATTGCCGGTGCCGCCCCGCAGCGTGTCATGGCCAAAACCGCCATTGATCAGATCCGCCCCCGCATCGCCCGCATAGACATCATCCCCGGCCAGCAAGTCGATCTCGTCGGCGGTGCTGGTTCCGGTCAGATCATCGTTGCCCTCTGTGGGACCCGGGGGGGAAATAGAGAGGGGATCGGCGAAGTGATCCAGATCCATAAGGATTGCGGCCTCGAGCGCGGTGCGGGTGATCGGGTTGAAATCGGCGCTGGTGATGCGGATGTCTTCGGTGCCAAAGACGATCCGCGCGCCGGTGCTGGTGCTGGTGATCTCGAGCTGGCCCAGATTGCGCAGATAACCCAGCGCCGAGAGGTCCAGCCTGTCCTGTGCCACCTCAAACCCTTCGATGATATCAAGCTGACCATCGCGGGTCAGCACAAAGATATCATTGCCCCCGCCGCCGCTGAGGCGATCATTGCCCGCGCCGCCGCTGATCAGGTCAGCGGCATTGGTGCCGGTCAGGGTGTTATTGGCGGCGGTCCCATGGATCGGCGTGTTCAGTGCGCCGGGGTCGACGCGCAGATGGGTGATGGCGGCCTCACCCTCGCCGGTAGCAAAGACCTCGATCACACCGTTTTCCACATGCAGCGCCAGCGCGCTGACGTTGTTCAGGGTCATGTCGGTGCTGTCGGCGATCTGCGCCAGATGCAACAGCCGCCCCCCCGGCAGCAGGGTCAGCAGGGACAGGCCATCATCCCCGCCGCCTGCCACCAGAAACACCTGCCCGTTGATCGTGACGCTTTCCAGCACCGACACCTGCCCCAGCCGTGTCGACATTGACCCAAGAGCATAATCCGCCACCTGCATCGTGCCACTGGCATCAATATGCAGCACGCTGAGACTGTCGGTGCCAGAGGCGGCCACCACCAGATAGGTCTGCCCGTCGACCACGGTCTGCACAAGGGCGGTGGGGGCCTCTATGCCCAACCCCTCAAGACTGCCCATGCGGCTGGCCTCTGTCAGAGAGCCATTGCTGGCGATGCGATAGCTGATGATTTCATTGTGCAGCAGTGAGGTGGTGACCAGCAGGGTTTGCCCTTGGACAGACACTGTTTCAATCGCGCTCAGATCGGGGCCCTGCGCGCCGGGGCCTGTGGCGGTGCGAAAGGCCTGTGTCATTTGACCTGCGCCAGAGAGGGTATAGGCGGTCAGGCCGTTTTCCCCCAGTTGGCTGGTATAGACCCATTGCTGCCCGTTCAGCGCGACGGTTTCCAGCGCCATGATCGGGGTCTGAAATCCGCCCGCGGTGGTGATCTGGCCAAGGCCCGCGATCCGCCCGCCTGCGTCCAGATCAAAGCATTCCAGCGCGGTCTCGCGTCGCCCCAGAGTGACCAGCACAGAGGTGCCGCCGATGTCGAGCGTTTCCAACTGCCCGGCGGCGGCATATTGCACGCCGGGTCCATAGCTTTCGCTGTCCAGAAACTGCGCCTGTCCCGCGTTCAGGCGATAGGCGCTGACCCCGGCAGAGGGCGCACCCGAACTATAGAGCACCGCCGTGCCGCCCTGCCAGACCACATCAAGGTCTGTAATCCCCTCAAGGTTCGCCGCAGGGCCTGTTGTCAACAAGCCTACAAACTGAAATCCCACCACCCCGAACTCCGGCCTCTGCGCCCCCACGCAAGGCGGGGATACAGAAGGGCGGGGATGTGGCGCGGGTCAAAGCGGGGCGAGAAAGGGGCTTAAACAGACAATCTGTTTCAAACCCCAGGCATTGTGCTGGTTTTGCGGGTCCTAGAAGAGGAAGTCATTCCCATCCAGCAGATCGGCCAGCAGCACGTTCTGAAGGGTGATCGTATTCCCGTTCAGGTCATCAATCACCACATTGGATCCAATTTGGCTCATATGGTTGGTGACCAGATCGTTGAAATCCGTGATGGCAGAAACCAGGCTGAGGTCGATCTTTTCCAGATCGTTCGTGGCCTCGAAATCGATGATCACGTCAAGGCCGAACCCGTCCTCAAAGACAAAGCGGTCGCTTTCGTTTGCGCCAGAGATCAGGTCGTTGCCCGCGCCCCCGTAAATCGTATCCGCGCCGCTGATTCCCCCGAACAGCCGGTCTGCGCCGTCACCGCCATACATCAGGTCGTCATCGGCCCCGCCATACATCCGGTCATTGCCGCCGTCACCATACAGGGTGTCATTGCCATTGCCGCCATGCAGGAC
>CALGTJ010000732.1 GCA_937901435.1 uncultured Rhodobacter sp.
CGACTGGCCCGGCGCATTGATCCAGACCGAATTGTCCCATGCGCCCACATCCACCACCATCCGCACCGAAGCCCCGGTGCGCACCCTGTAATCGCTGGCCTCATAGTGGGCAAGCATCAGGCAGGTGCTGTTTCCGCCCTTGTCCAAGGGCCCCACATCAAAACTGGGATCCACAGGGGTCAGCGCGTGGTCAAACCAGCCCTTGTGCAGATCGCCCCAGCGCCATTTGGTTGTGTCGGGGCCAAAGCGCGCGCAGGCGTCAGCCCATGCCGCGCGCAGGGTCTCGGACATCAAAGCCTCGCGGGCTTTTGTCGTGTCCAGCCTGGCCCGTCTGGCAAGTCCCGCGTGCTGGCCCTCCATCAGGCGCACCAGTGTCACCATCACCGCCGGGGCCAGAAGGTTGCGCAACGCCGGGTCTGGTGCTGCGGCGTTCAGAATGGCCGGGCGCAGGTGACTGGACAGCCACAGCTCGAACAGCAGCGCGGCGGCAGAGCCGACAGCAGAATGCCCGTCGTAGGCTTTCAACATCGCCAACGCTTCTGATATGTCACTCGGGCCATTCTCCGGCAGCGCCGCCACCAGCCGCACCGACAGAGCCGAAAACACATCGGTCTGAAGCGCGCAATTCTGCGCAATATCCATCGCCTGCCCGGCAGAGATCACCTCGGCGATGCGATCCGCGCGCCCGTCCTCGTACCACTCGAACCCGATGGGATGGGCCTCGTGATCCCAGCCGTCAGGCACATTCATCTCGTTGGCGGAATGGACAAAGCCACAGGCGGGGTTTTTGATCGCCGGGATATCGGCGGCGGTCATATAGCCGTTCCATTCAAACCGTCCGTCACCGCTGACCGGGGTCACCCCGCGCCAGCCATTCCGCTTGGGCATAAAGGCGGCCGCCTGCCAGCAGATATCGCCGCTGGTGTCCGCATAGACCAGATTGACCGAAGGCGCGCCCCATGTCTGTGCTGCGTGACGAAACGCCCCCATCGACGTGGCGCGCATGGTCTTGAGGCTGGCTATGTAAGGCGCAGTTCCGGGGTCGGTAAAGACGGTGCGCACCGACAGGGCAAGGTTTTGCGCCCGGTCCTGATAGACCACGGGCCCGTGGCGCGTGAACAGCAGCGGCAGGGTTTGATCTGGGGCGCCCTTGACGGCAAAAACCTCGTCGATCTGGCGCATTGCCTCGTGCCCGTCGCCATACCTGTAACTGAGGGGATCACCGGGCGCGGTGTCGTGCACCATCAGATCCTCTTGGTCGGCGCAAAAGATCGTCAGGCTAAAGGCCGCCTGCCCGTTGTGCCCGGCCATGATGCCGGGCGAACTTGGTTCTCCGGCGCCGATCAGGTCCAGCCCCGGTGCGCTGAGATGCACCATATAACGCAGACTGGGCGCGGCATGGGCGCGGTGCGGGTCACTGGCCATGATCGCGCGGCCCGTGCTGGTCTGACCGGGTGCTATGGCCCAGTTGTTGGAGCCTTCCATCTTTGG
>CALGTJ010000733.1 GCA_937901435.1 uncultured Rhodobacter sp.
CTTCTCAGATGACAGACTTCAAACGTCTACGAGGGCGATAACGCGGCGCTTACTTTAAAACGCAGGTCAAACCCCTTTCTTCACTGTCCCAAAAACCAAAAAAGGGAAGGCACGATACCTTCCCTTTTCAATTTTGTTAACGCCAAGACCCTTTACGAGAGCGTGCGTTCCACTTCTTCACGCTCAAAGATCTCGATCACGTCCTTAGGCCGAATATCATCGTAATTCTCGAATGCCATGCCGCATTCCTGACCCGATTGAACCTCTACAACTTCGTCCTTGAAGCGTTTCAACGTTTTCAGTGTGCCCTCGTGGATCACAACGTTGTCGCGCAGCAGGCGAACACCGGCAGAGCGTCGTGCGACGCCTTCGGTGACCAGACAACCGGCAACCTTACCGACGTGGCTAACCTTGAAGACCTCTTTGATGTTGGCATAGCCAATAAAGGTCTCACGCACTTCTGCCGACAACAGGCCGGACGCTGCAGCTTTCACGTCGTCCACAAGATCGTAGATCACCGAATAATAGCGGATCTCGACACCCTTTTGGTTCGCAGTATTCCGCGCCGAGGCATTGGCACGAACGTTGAACCCAAACACAGGCGCACCAGACGCTTCGGCGAGACCGATATCGCTTTCGGTGATCGCGCCAACGCCAGAGTGCAGCACGCGCACACGGACCTCGTCGTTGCCGATCTTTTCCATCGCCTGAACAATCGCCTCGGCAGAGCCCTGAACATCGGCTTTGACCACGATGGGCAGTTCCGCAACGCTCTGGTTTGCCTTGGCGTTTGCCATCAGCTGCTCCAGCGTGGTTGCAGCACCGGCGGCGGCACGCTTGTCCTTGGCAGCTTGCTCGCGGTATTCCGCGATCTCACGTGCCTGAGCTTCGGTGTCGACCACGTTCAGAACGTCACCAGCTTCGGGTGTGCCATTCAGACCCAAAACCTCGACAGGCACGGATGGTCCGGCCTCTTCGATCCGGTTGCCCTTGTCGTCGATCAGCGCGCGGACTTTGCCCCACTGTTCGCCAACCACAAAGATATCGCCACGGCGCAGCGTACCATTTTGCACCAGAACTGTCGCAACTGGACCACGACCTACGTCAAGCTGAGCCTCGATGACGGCACCAGAGGCGGCCCGTTTCGGGTTCGCCTTCAGTTCCAGGATCTCGGCCTGTAGCGAAATCGCCTCTAGCAGTTGATCAAGCCCCATGCCGGTAATCGCCGAAACTTCTACGTCCTGCACTTCGCCTGACATCGCCTCGACAACAACCTCGTGCTGCAACAGGTCTGTCCGCACCTTGGTCGCGTTCGCTGCCGGACGGTCCATCTTGTTGATCGCAACGATCATCGGAACCTTGGCGGCTTTGGCGTGATTGATCGCCTCGACCGTCTGCGGCATCACGGCGTCATCCGCCGCCACAACCAGCACGACGATATCGGTGACCTGTGCCCCACGGGCCCGCATCGAGGTAAACGCCGCGTGACCGGGCGTATCAAGGAAGGTCAACAAATTGCCCCCCTGATTCACCTGATATGCGCCAATATGCTGAGTGATTCCACCCGCCTCGCCAGCCACAACCTTAGCATTGCGGATTGCGTCCAGAAGCGAGGTCTTACCGTGGTCCACGTGACCCATGATGGTGATCACAGGCGCACGGGAGATCAGGTCTTGATCCGCATCCTTGACCGTGTCGATGACCTGCTCGACGTCGGCGTCCGACACGCGCACGATCTTGTGGCCAAATTCTTCGATGATCACTTCGGCGGTATCGGCGTCAATCGACTGATTCTGCGTCAACATCATGCCGTTGTTCATCAATGCCTTTACGACGTCAGCAACGCGTTCCGCCATGCGGTTGGCCAGTTCGGACACCACGATGGTTTCCGGGACCTGAACGTCGCGCACGACCTTTTCACGCTGTTCGCCCATGCCCATCGCCTTTTGGCGGGCACGTTCCTGCTTGCGCTTCATGGCAGCCATGGACCGTTGACGTCCACCTTCGCCACCAGACAAAGCCTGGTTCAGCGTCAGCTTGCCAGAGCGGCGACCATCGTCGCGGGCGTTCTTTGTCGGCTTTTCTGTCCGCTCGCGCACATCGCGCTCTGGCTTTTTGGCCACGGGCGCGGATTTCGATGGCCCGCGGTTTTCCGCAGCATCGGGTGCAGGGGCCGCCTTGGCTTGTTCTGCCGCCGCTTTTGCCGCAGCCTCTTCGGCCAGACGACGCTCGTCCTCTTCAGCCTTGGCCTTGGCGCGGGCTTCGCGCTCACGCTCTTCCTGCTCTTTGGCCTCGGCCTCTGCGCGACGGCGATCACGTTCTTCTTCGCGCGCCTTTTCTTCTGCTTCGCGGCGCGCGCCTTCTTCGACTTCACGGATTTTGGCCGCGGCAAGCGCCTTCATACGGCGTTCGAGTTCGGCATCCGTAATGCCTGCCGGACGTCGTGAGGGGTCACCCCCCGCCGGAGAAGACCCAGTGCCAGCACCCGATCCAGCCGCACCCTGCTTTGGCACGACAACTCGCTTGCGCTTTGTCTCGACAACGACGTTCTTCGTCCGTCCATGGCTGAAGCTTTGCTTCACTTGCCCCGAACGGGGTCCGCCACGCAGGCCGAGTGTTTTTTTGCCGTCTGTATCGCTCATGTGGTCTTCGTACCCTTTCCGGTGGCGTCTCCACCGTCGTCTTCGCGCAGGCCAGATAGCCGCGAGGCATCCTCTACAACACGTTTTGTGAGTCCGCCACCCGCAAGCGCCGCATGTATCACATGTTCGCGCCCGAATGCCAAACCTAATTCATTCGCAGTCAAGACCCCGATGAAGGTGCCTTTGCCCGGAGGGGAGCTAAGTTTCGACTTCCCTCGTCCGGATCCATCCAGAGCCTGAATAAGCACACGTGCTTCTTCGTTCATCAGCAAGGACTTGACCTTTTCATACCCGGCAACCGCCCGGCCCGCCTTTCGCGCCATTGATATCCGGTCGATCAGTCGTTGCAGCAACAGCCGCTCGACGTCGTCAATCAGAGTCTCTGGAACCGTGACAGTTTGTTTCGCCGCGCGCGCAAACAGCTTTTTCTTAATCGCTGTTCTCAATGCCGCGCGACTCGCCGTTACCCATATGCCACGTCCGGGTAGCTTTTCAAGCACATCCGGAACAATTTGTTGTTCTGGCCCAACAACAAAGCGGACCAGTTTCGAGATTGGCAACACCTCGCCGGTCGCAATGCACTTGCGTTCGACTTCGATCTCGATGCGATTCCTATCACGTTTCCCGCTTGCCATCAGGCCACCCCGGAACCTGCGATCAGGCTCCGGCCTCCTCTTCGACGTCAGACTCTTCTTCTGTTTCCATTTCTGCCGGATCAACCCAGCCAAGTTGAACACGCGCGGTCATGACAAGATGCTGCGCCTCTTCAAGGGACACGTCGAATTTCTCAAGAACACCGTCATCCTTGACCCGCTCGCCGTTCACGGTTGTCCAGCCACCGGCCAGTTCCCAATCCGCACAGGTTGCAAAATCTTCCAGCGTCTTGACGTCATCCAAGGCCAGTGCCTCGATCATCTGAGGGGTCAGACCCTCAAAGTTGACAAGACTGTCCTCGACGCCCAACTCTCGTGCGCGCTCCAGAGCCTGACGATTCGCCGCCTCGATATTATCGCGCGCTCGGGCCTGAAGTTCGCCAGCCGTGTCTTTGTCAACGCCGTCGATGACAGTCAGTTCGTCAATTTCCACATAGGCGACTTCTTCGAGGTTGGTGAAGCCTTCGGACACCAGAAGCTGGGCAAAGAACTCATCCACGTCCAGCGCATCCATAAACAGTTTCGTGCGCTCGGCGAATTCCGCCTGACGACGCTCTGATTCTTCGGCCTCAGTCATGATGTCGATGTCCAGACCGGTCAACTGGCTGGCAAGACGCACGTTCTGACCACGGCGACCAATGGCAAGGCTAAGCTGTTCATCCGGCACCACGACTTCGATCTTGCCAGCGTCCTCGTCAAGAACCACCTTGGTGACCTCGGCAGGCTGCAACGCGTTCACAAGGAAGGTTGGCGCATCTTCGTTCCACGGAATGATGTCGATCTTTTCACCCTGAAGCTCGTTCACAACGGCCTGAACCCGGCTGCCGCGCATACCAACGCAGGCGCCGACGGGGTCAATCGAGTTGTCATACGAAATCACCGCGATCTTGGCGCGCGAACCCGGATCACGGGCAACGGCCTTGATCTCGATGATGCCATCATAGATTTCCGGCACTTCCATCTTGAACAGCTCTGCCATGAATTGCGGATCGGTGCGGCTCAGGAAAATCTGCGGTCCGCGCGGTTCGCGACGCACGTCCTTGATGTAACAGCGAATGCGGTCGTTCGGGCGATAGCTCTCGCGGCCGATCTTTTCGTTGCGGCGCAGGATCGCCTCGCCACGGCCCACGTCGACGATGACGTTGCCATATTCTTCGCGCTTGACCAGACCGTTGATGATGGTCCCGGCGCGGTCTTTGAATTCTTCGTACTGACGATCCCGCTCTGCTTCGCGGACCTTCTGCAGGATCACCTGTTTGGCGGACTGCGCAGCGATACGACCCATTTCCACGGGCGGAACCTCGTCACGGATTTCGTCGCCAATGGTAGGTTCTGCCATGAACTGTTTGGCCTGCTTGACGGTCAGCTCTGACTGATAGTTTTCCAGCAGATCATCCTCGACCACTGTCCGCACCCGGGTAAATGTGGCGCGGCCTGTCTTACGGTCAATCGACACACGAATGTCCATCTCAGAGCCATAGCGCGACTTGGCAGCGCGTGCGAGGCTCTCTTCCATCGCTTCGATCACCAGTTCCGGGTCGATCATCTTTTCCCGCGCAACGGCCTCGGCCGTTTGCAGCAGTTCAAGTTGGTTTGCAGACGTAATCGCCATTTATCAGTCCTCCACAGACCCGTCGTCGGTCTCTATTTCGTCGAAATTCTCATCATTCAGAACGCCCGCCGCCTTGCGTTGGCGCAGCATCTCGCTGATCAACTCGTCGGTCAGGACCAGCTTTGCATCGCTGAGCCAGTCGAACCTGAGGCCAATGGTGCCCTCTTCGACATTGATCAGAACCTCGTCCCCTTCGACCCCGGCCAGTTCGCCCTTGAAACGGCGGCGTCCATCGATGAGTTCCGTGGTCTCGATCTTGGCTTCATACCCTTCAAACGTCTCGAAATCCTTTAGACGCGTCAAAGGCCGATCAATTCCGGGGCTGGACACCTCTAGCGTAAAGGCGTCTTCGATCGGATCCTCGACATCCAGCACGGCACTGATCGCAATAGAGATCGCGCCGCATTCGTCAACCTCGATCCCGCCTTCGGGGCGTTCGGCCATGACCTGCACCGTCTTGGTCTTGCCCGACATGAACCGCACGCGCACCAGTTCAAACCCCATCCCCTCTATCACGGGGGTCAGGATCTCTGCCAGTCGGCGGTCAATCTGGGCTTTTGCTATCAAGTCGTTCATGGGTCTTTCACAGTTTCATCAAGCACAAAAAAACGGGCGCGCGGCCCGTTGAATTACCCGGTGGAGCCTAGGGGGTGGAAGCCTAAACGCCGCTATTGATAGCGCATATAGGCTAAAGCCAATGCCTATGCAAGCGGTGCCGATCACAATCGACCGGCACCGCTAATTTTATACGTGTTTACTCGTAAACAGGTGCATTGGACGAGCCCTTCACCAAGTTTATTCCATTCAAGCAGTCGGCTTTGTTCCGGTAACCTTCCGCGCTATCGGCAATGATGTTTTCATTGCTGGAACGGAAATTCCAACGCCACTCACCTGTAGTGTCTTTATATAGCTTGAAGTACACCATGTACCCCTTTCGATGAGTTTTAAAGATTATCGAAGGGCACTTGACGGACCTAATCTATTCGTGAGAATCTCACGTTGTCAAACTAGACAGTCCGTCGCCTTACGACGGCTAAGGTGTCCGCGTGCGTAATTACTCACCCCCTCTTGCGCGGTTTGTTGATCTCTGAATCAATGAGGG
>CALGTJ010000734.1 GCA_937901435.1 uncultured Rhodobacter sp.
GTAGGGCAGCAGGGGGTAGCGCGCCGGGAAACTTGCCGGGAACCGCGACTTTGAAGGAGCCAACGAAAAACGTTCCGCCAATGTGCGAAACACAGCTGCGTTGCGCCACCATTCGTTCAGATCCCCCATCAGAAGCGTTGGACGCTCTGGCAGTGTCGCCACTTTGTCGATGATCGCGCGGGCCTGCGCCGCGCGCGATTTGGGCAGCAGGCCGAGATGGGTATTCACCACCCGCACGTCGTGTCCATTGATCGTCAGATCGGTCACGATGGCACCGCGCGGCTCAAAACCCGGAAGGTCCAGTTTGTGAACCTCTTGCACCAGGCTATTGCGCACCAAAAGAAGATTGCCATGCCAGCCATGCGCGGGCCCCGTCTGATCGAGCGGAATTGCGATCAGGCCCAGATCCCGCCGGAGGCTGTCCAGATCCAGCAGGCCGGTGCGGGTTCCAAACCTCGTATCCACCTCTTGAAGCGCCAGAATATCCGCGCCAATTTCGGAAATAACCGCAGCCGTGCGGGTCAGATCGCGGCGCCGATCCGTCCCGACACCCTTGTGAATGTTATAGGACGCCACGGTCAGATCCTGAGGGACAGGCCCGGTCATCGCGCTACAGCAGCCATTGGATTGGCAAAAGACCCAGCGCTTTGATCAAGATCCGCAGGGGTAAGGTGGTGTTGGGTTCGACGTCGAAACGTACCTCGGTCCCGTCGCGATCCTGCGCGGTCCAGACCAGATCCTGTTGCGCATCAAGGCTGACGCGATAGGCAATCGTGGCCAGATTTTCATCCAGCCAGTCTGAAACAACGCCTGCAATCGCGGTGCTGTCGATCAAAAGCCCCATCTCGGTGTTCAGACGCCGCGAGCGGGGATCAAAGTTGAGCGATCCGATAAAGGTGCGTCTGCGATCAATGGTAAAGCCTTTGGCATGCAAAGCAGCTTTGGACAGAGCAAACAACTCTATTTCCCGCACCGATTGTCTTGGTCCGGCATCACTTTTGAGCTCGTAAACCTCGACGCCCCCTGCCAGCAATGTCTTGCGATAAGAGGCATATGCGCCGTGAACGATGGCGACATCCGTCGATTCCAAGGCATTCGTCAGGGTGCGCACCCGAACACCCTGCTTGGCGAAATCGTTCAGTTGTGCTGTGGCCGTGGTGCCCGGAATTAAATAGGCCGAGATCAGGTCGAGGCTGGTTTGCGGCGTGCCAATCTCTGCAAAGAGGCGACGGATCATCAGATCGCTGTCCGCCTCTAGCCCAAGCACCTTGTCGGGCGTGTCGCTGACCAAAAGCGCGGGCACCCACTCCATCGGTAAAGTCATCGCCATCAGGGCGTCAGAGAAGGCAGAGCTATGCACATACTCGG
>CALGTJ010000735.1 GCA_937901435.1 uncultured Rhodobacter sp.
TTCATAGCAAACATTGCTCGAAAGAGACCGGAACTAAAACGGGGCAAGACCAGTCTCGGACAATAAAACATTCTTCCGACCATGTTCCTCAGACCGATGAAACGACTTGCGCCATCACCTAAGGCGATAAAAGTATAATTTTCAACATGTTAACCTCTCATTCTAGAGGCATCTGCGTCAAAAAGTGGTGTCTGATGAACAACCGCGCGGCGGCGTTGTCCAAGGATCTCAATTTCAAATTCTGCACCTTCCTCAATACGCTCACGGGGAAGAAAGCCAATCGCAACTGATTTTTCGCTGTAGTGCGCATACCCGCCAGAGGTGCAAAATCCGACAACCTCTTTGCCGTCGAAAATTGGCTCGTAGGCCACAACATCAGCGTCATCCGCATCGACAAGAAAGGTCGTAAGGCGTCGAGACGGTGGTACATCGCGTTCTGCCATGACGGCGTCACGACCGATAAAATCGTTCTTTTTGAAAGAGATAAAGCGGTCCAACCCGGTCTCTGCAGGCGTGTAATCCGGTCGGAATTCCGCCATCCACGACCCAAAGCCCTTTTCGAGGCGCAAACTCATCATTGCACGCATCCCAAAAGGGCGCATTCCATAGGCAGTTCCAGCCGTAGACAAGGCTTGGTAAAGCGCAATCTGGTGGTTGCGCGCGCAATACACCTCGAACCCCAAGTCGCCTGTATAGCTGACCCTCGCCACGGTGACAGGGATATGACCAACCGCCATGGCGTTGACTGACAAGAATCCGATTACACTATTCGAACAGTTCGAATTTGTCACCTCGGCCAATACGGCTCTGGCATTTGGGCCCGCGATCTGAAACCCAATCAGAGATTGAGATATATTTTCTATAGTTACGGCCGGCTCTTGATGTTGTAAAAACCAGCGCATGTGGAAAGCCTGCGCAGAATAACTGGCGGTCAATTGCACTTTATCAACATCAAGCCGCATCATCGTGAAATCTCCGATGATCTTGCCACGCTCTGATAGCATCGCCGTCAAAGCGATCCGTCCCACCGCTGGCACTCTGTTTGCCATGATCCGGTCCAGCCAGGCCACCGCATTTGGACCACTGACAAGGTATTTGCCAAAATTATGGATCTCGTTTATCCCGACCGCTTCGCGTACCGCGCGGCATTCCGCACCGACCGTCGCAAATGCGTTCGAGCGACGGAAACTAGGTGTTTCAAAGCGCGGTTCACCCTCGGGCGCAAAGTAATTGACATGCTCCATCCCATAGCCGACGCCAAATACCGCACGCTGCGACTCCCAAATTCCATAGGCCGGAGTGGTCTCCAATGGGCGCGCAACGGGCAGTTCCTCGTTTGGATACCCGATGGAAAAGCGTTTCTGATAGTTTTCAGTGACTTTCAACCGGGTCCATTCCGGCCCTGTCCAGTTGCCAAAGCGCGCCACATCCATCGCGAAAACATCGTTTTCCGGATCGCCTTCCACCATCCATTCCGCCAAGGCTTTGCCAACGCCCCCCCCCTGACTAAAGCCCGCCATCACCGCGCAGGCAGACCAATAGCCGGGCATTCCGGGCACAGGACCAACCAAAGGGTTACCATCGGGCGCAAAGGTAAACGGGCCGTGGATCACCGATTTCACCCCGGCACGTTCCAACACCGGAAACCGTTTATAGGCGAAGGCGATCGAGTCTTCGATCTTGTCCAGATCATCGGGCAGCAATTCATGACCAAAGCCCCAAGAAGTGCCATTGATCGCCCAAGGACGGCAGGTTTGCTCGTAAAATCCGATACATAGCCCCCGGCCTTCTTGGCGTAGATAGCTCTCGCCAGCGGGGTCCATGACGTGCGGATGCTCTGTTGAGCGTTCGTAAATTTCAGGCAAATCGTCAGTGACGATATATTGATGTTCCATCGGATGCAGCGGCAGATAGAGCCCCGCCATTGCGGCCACTTCCCGCGCCCAGAGACCGCCTGCGTTTACGATATGTTCGGCATGGACCGTGCCCTTGTCGGTGACCACATCCCACGTGCCATCGCCGCGCGGATTGGTCTCTCGTACCATGCAATGCGCCTCAATCTCGGCGCCCGCCATGCGTGCGGCTTTGGCATAGGCATGGGTTGT
>CALGTJ010000736.1 GCA_937901435.1 uncultured Rhodobacter sp.
CTGGATCACTCTCATACCGCAGCCGCCAACCGACCGAGGTGAATAATCCGGGCTAGATGCCCGAGACCCTCATTGGAAAAGAGGGCTTGACTCATTTCGACATTTCTAGAAATATAGAATCATGAAAACGCTTCGCTCCTCCCCCGGTCTGTCCGTTGTCCAAGCCGCCTCAACCTTTGCAGCCCTCGGATCAGAGCAACGTCTTGGCGTTCTAAACACCCTTGTGCGCGCCGGGCCTGACGGGCTGAGCATCGGTGACCTTGGCACGCGCGCAGGCGTCACCGGATCGACCCTGACCCATCACGTCAAGATCCTGACAACCGCCGGATTGGTCACACAGACCCGCAAGGGCCGTTCGATCATCTGCGCTGCGGCGGCTTATGACGTGATGGAAACGCTTTCGAAATTCCTTCTCTCCGAATGTTGCGCGGATGCGACCTCAAAGGACCACCCCCATGACTGATATGACCGGACGCCTGCCCGCCCTGCCAAATCTGTGGAAACGGCTGGATAAAGCATGGCTCGTAATCCTTGCGATCCCGTTAATACTGGCGATCTTCGATCCCACGCGGGTCTGGCCCACGATCACTTTCGCCGTCACAGCCCTTGGTCACACAGGGATTTTCATTGTCGTGGCGGTTTTCGCCGTCGTTTACGTCAAGGCCACCAGCGCCGAACATCTGCTGGCCAAAGCCTTTGAGGGCGACCAAAAGCGCATGATCGTGCTGGCCGCCTTGATGGGCGGGCTGTCGCCCTTCTGCTCCTGCGAGGTCATCCCCTTTATCGCCGCCGTGCTTGCCGTTGGTGCGCCCTTGGCGGCCGTCATGGCCTTTTGGCTGGCCTCGCCGCTGATGGATCCGGCAATGTTCGCCATCACCTGGGGCGAGATCGGGCTGAACTTCGCCATAGCCAAGGCCGTGGCTGCCGTCTCGCTTGGCATGATGGGGGGTTTTTTTACCATGGCTTTTGCCGGATCACCGGTCTTTGCCGACCCTCTGCGGGAAAAACCGCAGGTGGGCGGGTGCTGTGGCGTCAAAAAACCGTTCAGCGGTCGCCCTGTGTGGAAGTTCTGGCCAGAGGCAGACCGGCGCGAGGTGTTCCGCAAAACCGTGCTGGAAAACGCGCTGTTCTTGGGCAAATGGCTGCTGCTTGCTTATCTGTTTGAATCCCTGATGTTGCACTATATCCCCGCCGAAACCATCGCCTCTGTGCTGGGCGGCGACGGCTTTGGCACACTCTTGCTGGCCGCTTTGGTCGGCATGCCCGCCTATCTGAACGGCTATGCGGCGGTGGGTCTCATCGGCGGTCTGCTGGATCAAGGCATGTCCAACGGGGCGGCGATGGCCTTTGTTCTTGCAGGCGGCGTCAGTTGCATCCCCGCTGCAATCGCCGTCTGGGCGTTGGTCAAACCACGGGTTTTTGCCGCCTACCTCGGCATTGCTCTGGTCGGCGCGATCCTTGCCGGATGGGTTTGGGGCATACTCGCCTAAGCCCCCCTTCTTCTGTTCAAAAGTATCCCGGGGTGGTCTGGAGGGTTAGAACCTCTCCACTTGGTCGGATTGCAAACGCAATTCTACCAAACACGCCCCCACATTTTAACTGGCGAAATCCACGATCAGCGCAATCCCCAGAAACACGGCCAACCACAGAACCATCGAGCCCGTAGGCCAATTCCTGGCCAGTTTGCCCTCCGGCCCGTGGGTGCGGTTCAGGCCAGACCAAAGGCCCG
Source organism: uncultured Rhodobacter sp. (assembly GCA_937901435.1). The sequence goes on from CALGTJ010000736.1 coordinate 1,730, forward strand.
TGACCGACTTGGACAAAAATTCAAGGTTTGCCGTCCAGAGCCCTGCAATACAGCCCCCAACCACCACAATCACGCGCGGCAGAAACCAGCGATAGACCACATCCGTGTCAAGGTTCACCGCGCGCAGTTCAGGCGGATGGATCCGGGTCCGCATCAGTACCCCAAAGGCCAGCAGCGCAAAGCATAGCAACTGCAACTGGCCCACCACATGCCCCATCGTGTAGGGGTGAAACTCTACCGGATAGGGCAGCAGCGCATACAGAGGATCTGGATAAACGCCTATAAAGATGCACAGAAACGCTGTCAGGCCCATCGCCAGTTGCATATGGAACGGCGCTTCTTTCGGGCGCAATCCGCTGTCATGGGCAAAGAAGGTGAAATAGGGGATCTTGATCCCTGAATGCGACAGCACCCCGGCAGAGGCAAAGACCAGCGCGCCCCAGATGATCGGGTAATGCGCGGCCGCGGTCTCGTCCAAAATCAGCGACTTGGTGACAAAGCCGGAAAACAGCGGAAAGGCCGAGATTGACGCCGCCCCCACAAGGCAGAACATGGCCGTGCGCGGCATGGTGCGGTACAGCCCGCCCAGTTCTGACGCCTTGGACGTGCCTGTCCGATAAAGAACCGCGCCGACGCTCATGAACAGCAGCGCCTTGTAAAGGATATGCGCAAAGGCGTGGCTGGCGGTGCCGTTCAGCGCGATCTCTGTGCCCACACCGATCCCGACCACCATGAACCCCAGTTGGTTGTTCAGCGAATAGGCCAACACCCGGCGCAGGTCATTCTCGATCTCTGCGAAAAAGATCGGGAACAGCGTCATCACGGCGCCGATGTAGATCAGGATCTCGGTGCCTGCAAAACCGCGCGCCAGCGCATAGACAGCCAGTTTCGTGGTGAATGCCGACAGGATCACTGTGCCGGTGACGGTGGCCGCCGGATAGCTGTCTTGCAGCCAGTTGTGCAGCAACGGAAAGGCGCATTTCATCCCAAAGCTGAGGAAAATCAGCCAAGTACCGATGCTGCCAAGGATCATGCGCTCAAAGGCGATAGAGCCCGTTTCGCGGTACAAAAAAGCTGATCCTGCCAAAAGGATCACGCCACTCGCGATCTGGATGATCAGATAGCGCATGCCGGTGTGGTAGGCGCCCTCTGTCCGGCGCGCCCAGATCAGAAAAACGGACGCAATCGCGGTGCCTTCCCAGTAAATAAACAGCGTGATCAGGTCGCCCGCAAAGACCGCGCCGATCGCTGATCCGGCGTATAAAAGGGCGGCAACCTGTTGGACCGTGTCGCGTACATGCCACGCATAAAGGTTGCCCAGAAA
>CALGTJ010000737.1 GCA_937901435.1 uncultured Rhodobacter sp.
AAAACATCCAGCCCCAGCCACGCGCAAAGCGCCGCTCTGGCGGGGTCCATGCCGCACGCCGCGCCGCGAGGTCCTCATCAGACACCAGCATGTCGAGCCTGCGCGCCTCAAGGTCCAGCCGCACGATGTCCCCGGTTTGCAGCAAGGCCAGCGGCCCGCCGACAAAGCTTTCGGGGGCCACATGCAGCACACAAGCGCCATAGGACGTGCCCGACATGCGCGCGTCAGAGATCCGCAGCATGTCACGGTGGCCCTGTTTTATCAGCGCCTTGGGGATCGGCACCATCCCCCATTCCGGCATCCCCGGCCCGCCCTGCGGCCCCGCGTTGCGCAGGACCAGAACGGTGTCGGGCGTGACGGCAAGATCCTCGTCGTCAATTGCGGCCTTCATTTCGGGGTAGCTGTCAAAGACCAGCGCGGGGCCTTCATGCTGGTGGTATTTCGGATCACAGGCGGCGGGTTTGATGACCGCGCCGTCGGGACAGAGGTTGCCGCGCAGCACCGCCAGAGAGCCTTCCTTGTAGACCGGATTGGACAGCGGGCGGATCACATCGTCATTGTAAACCACCGCGCCCGTCAGGTTTTCGCCCATGGTCTTGCCCGTGACGGTGAGGCAAGAGATGTCCAGAGAGTCCTCGATCTGCTTCATCAGCGCGCGCAGACCCCCGGCGTAATAGAAATCCTCCATCAGATAGTCTTTGCCAGAGGGGCGCACATTGGCGATCAGCGGCGTGATGCGGCCCAGCGCGTCCAGATCGTCCAGCGTCAGCGCAACGCCCGCCCGGCGCGCCATGGCGATCAGATGTACTACCGCGTTGGTGGAACAGCCCGTCGCCATCGCCACAACCGCCGCATTGCGCACAGAGCCCTGGGTGATGATGACCTCTGGCGTCAGATCTTCCCAGACCATGTCGACAATGCGCCGCCCGCAGTCCGCCCCCATCCGCTGATGACCGGAATCCGCCGCCGGGATCGACGAGGCCCCCGGCAGCGTCAGCCCCATCGCATCGGTGATCGCCGTCATGGTGCTGGCCGTGCCCATGGTCATGCAGGTGCCCGCAGAGCGCGCGATGCCGCCCTCGACCCCGGACCATTGCGCGTCCGTGATATTGCCCGCGCGCCGCTCGTCCCAGTATTTCCACGCATCCGACCCGCTGCCCAGCACACGGCCTGCGTAATTCCCGCGCAACATCGGACCCGCAGGCAGATAGATCATCGGCACCCCCGCCGTGATCGCCCCCATCACCAACCCCGGCGTGGTCTTGTCACAACCGCCCATCAGCACGACACCATCCAGAGGGTGCGAGCGAATGTTTTCCTCGACCTCCATCGCCAGCATGTTGCGGTACAGCATCGAGGTCGGCTTGGTGAAACTCTCATCCACCGACAGCGACGGCATTTCCACCGCAAAGCCCCCGGCCTGCAGGATGCCGCGTTTGACGTCCTTGACCCGCTCGGGGAAATGGCTGTGGCAGGCGTTCAGTTCGGACCACGTGTTGAGGATACCGATAATGGGGCGATCCCGGTAATCTGCATCCGAATAGCCAAGCTGCATCATCCGGCTGCGATGGCCGAAGCTGCGCAAATCATCGGGGGCAAACCAGCGCGCACTGCGCAGCGTCTCGGGCGTCTTGCGTGGGCGCGTCATGGAAATCCTCCGCTTTGCGTTTAATTTGTTTGTATGCGCTTACATTTTCAGCGCTCACTCGAAAACCCTCTTAAAACCATACACCCTTGCGGGCCAATTAAAAGGGATCACAGGGCCGGATCTTGGACCACGCCGATCTATGTTCTCGCTATCATTGCACGCCAAGAGGATAAGGCTTTGCGAAAATGCGTGCTGTTGATCGACCTGCGGCAGTGGCGCGCAGGCGATATCGGATGACTGCGGATAAAGACGGCTTGTATCAGACAGGGCAACCCATGATTATGGGACCCATGGCACATACCAAACCTCTTGCAATTCATAAGAGCAAAGCGACCATGGCGGCAGTCGGTCGGCTGGCCGGGGTGTCGCAGGTCACCGTCTCGCGTGCGCTGTCGCATCCTGAAAAGGTGTCCCCAGACACCCTCAAGCGGATTCGCGATGCAATAGAGGTCACGGGCTTTGTGCCCAACGCGCTGGCCGGGGCCTTGGCCTCTAAGCGATCCAACCTGATCTCTGCCCTGATCCCCTCGCTGACCAATATCGTCTATTCATCCTTTGTTGCGACCTTCTCGGACAGCCTGCGCCAGCATGGTTATCAGGTGCTGCTGTCTGAGACCGGGTTCGACCCACAAGACGAAGCGGCCCTGATCACCACCCACCTGTCGCGCCGCCCCGATGCGATGCTGCTGACGGGCATTCACCACACGGCGCAGGCGCGGCGACAATTACTGGGCGCGGATATCCCGGTGGTCGAGGTCTGGGATATCACCGACAGCCCCATCGACATGTGCGTCGGCTTTAACCACGTCGAGGCCGGACGCGCGGTTGCCGCCTATCTGCACGACTTGGGCATCCGGCAGGCCGCGACGATCACTGCGCGCGATGAACGGGCAGTGCGGCGTCAAACCGCCTTTGCCGACAGGTTCGCAGCGCTCAGCGGCAGGCCCGTGCCGGATGCCAATACCGAAGGCCCCGCCAGTATCGGGGCCGGACGGCGGGCGCTGCGCGATCTGATCGAAACCAAGGGCCTGACAGTGGGGCCGACTGTGGGCGCGATTTTTTGCAGCTCTGACCTGCTGGCCCACGGGGCGCTGATCGAGGCCCACGCGCGCGGGCTTGCCGTGCCGGGAGATATTGCCATCGTCGGCTTTGGCGATCAGAATTTTGCGCAGGATCTGGACCCCGCGCTGACCACGGTCGCCGTGGATCGGGTGCGTCTGGGGCAAATGGCGGCTCGGGCCTTGTTGGACAAGATTGGCGACGGTGCGCGCCAGAACCCGGTGCTGGATCTGGGGTTCACCATCATTCAACGCGCCTCTACCTGAGGATCGGATCCAGCCCGCCAGCCCCCCCTCAGGTCTGGCCTTATCCGGCTGCACGCCCACGTGCACCAGCTTGCCATCCACGCTGATACAGGGCGTGGACATCACCCCCACCATCGCAATGGCGCGCGGGTCGGTGACTTTTTCCACCTCGACCGCGAGGCCCAGCCGGGCGGCAGCATCCTGCACCATCGTAACCGTGGTCTGACAGCCCTGGTGCCTTGGCCGCCTGTCTTTTGGTGCTGGTGTTTGGCGCGATTGCCCGCAAACCCATGGTGCGCGTGCCTGAAAACACTCTGAAATTTGGCGTCCGGGTCGTGCCGTCGGCCTTTGGCGTGTTCCGGACCGGCGAGGGTCTGGGCGTGGCATGGCCGGGCCATGATCTGGCGCTGTTCATCTTTGCCGCGCGGATGATCACTTCCACAGGCCTGCCCGCGCTGCGGGGCGGGGCCTTTTTGCGGCTGAGTTATCTTGCGGTCCTGATGCTCTGTGTCAAACGCGAGAGCGTCAAACGCGCAGCGCAGCCGCGTCAGAAATCCTGACGCAGCCCGCCCAGTCTCACAGCCGATACGCCTCTTTTACCAGCCGATAGGTCAGGTCATGGGCGACCTCTGTTGCATCCTCGCGCGACAGCCGGCCCGTTTCGACGAGGGTGGCAAGGAAAGAACAATCAATCCGGCGCGCGACGTCATGGCGAGCCGGAATAGAACAGAACGCGCGGGTGTCGTCGTTAAAGCCCACGGTGTTGTAAAATCCGGCCGTTTCGGTCACCGTTTCACGGAACCGCATCATGCCTTCATAGCTGTCATGGAACCACCATGGCGGCCCCAGTCGCAGCGCCGGATAAACGCCCGCCAGCGGGGCCAGTTCACGCGAAAAGGCGGTCTCGTCCAGCGTAAAGAGGATGATCGTCAGGCCCGCCTCGCCGCCCACCGCATTCAACAACGGGCGCAGCGCGGTGACGTAATCGGTGCGCGTGGGGATGTCATAGCCCTTGTCGCGCCCGAACCGCGCCATGATGTCGGCAGAATGGTTGCGCGCAGAGCCGGGATGAATTTGCAGCACCAGACCGTCCTCCAGCGACATCCGCGCCATTTCGGTCAGCATATGCCCGCGAAAGCGATCCGCCTCGTCCGCGCTGCACTTGCCCTGCAGGGCCTTGTCTAACAGCACCGCCGCCTCTGCCTGTGGCAGATCCTCGGTGCGGGCGGTGGGATGGCCGTGGTCCGAAGAGGTCGCCCCGAAGTCTTTGAAAAACGCGCGCCGGTTGCGGTGGGCGGCCAGATAGCCGGTCCATGTGGTCGCATCCTCGCCTGCCATCTCGCCCATCTTGGCCACGTTCTGCGCAAACCCGTCAAACTCTGGGTCCACCACCGCATCCGGGCGATAGGCAGTGATGACCTTGCCGCCCCACCCGCTGTCACGGATCATCTTGTGCCACTTCAGATCGTCAATCGCGCTTTCGGTGGTCGAGAGCGCCTCGATGTTGAACCGCTCGAACAGAGCGCGCGGGCGAAAGGCGTCGGTCTTGAGACACTCGTCGATATGGTCATAAATCGCATACCCCGACTCGGCGGTCAAAGGGTCCGTGACGCCAAAGACCTCTTGCAGGGCGTGATCGACCCAGATCCGCGAGGGCGTGCCCCGGAACAGGTGGTAGTTAGAGGCAAACAGACGCCAGATCTTGCGGCTGTCCTGCTCGACCGGGCCACCGTCAACGCGCGGCACGCCCAGATCCTCTAGCGCGGTGCCCTGCGAATGCAGCATCCGAAAGATATAGTGGTCGGGCGTCACAAAGAGCTGCGAAGGATCGGGAAAGGCCGCGTTTTCGGCATACCAGCGCGGATCAGTATGGCCATGCGGGCTGATGATAGGCAGATCCTTGACGCCCTCATAAAGATCACGCGCCAGCGCCCTTACCGTCGGGTCTGTCGGAAACAGCCGGTTGTCATCCAAAATCGCCATAAGGCCCCCCATCTGTGCCAGTCCGTGCCGCCATCTGGTAGGTCTGCGCCCCTCCCTTGTCAACTGATATGCCAGTTGTCTCTCTCGGGCATCACACCCCTCCAAGACGCGGATTTGTGGCCATTCGGGCTTGCCTCTGGCCGGGACCTCCGTCACCACTAGGCCACAGTTTTTATCAGGACAGCCCGCTATGACCCGGATCGTTTCCATCGGTGAATGTATGATTGAAATGGCCCCGATGGACGCCGCTGCAAGCTATCACATGGGCTTTGCGGGCGACACGATGAACACCGCGTGGTACCTGCGCCGCCTGCTGCCCGAGAGGGACCGGGTGGACTATGTGACCGCCGTGGGGACAGATAGCGCCTCTGACCAGATGGTGCAGTTCCTGCATGACGCCGGTTTGGGCACAGGTCACATCGCACGCCGGGCGGATCGCACCGTCGGGTTGTATATGATCCAGCTTCAGGACGGCGAGCGCAGCTTTAGCTATTGGCGCGGGCAAAGTGCGGCGCGCGCTCTGGCCAGTGACACGGATACACTGACACGCGCCCTTGCTGGCGCGGATATGGCCTATTTTTCCGGGATCACCGTGGCGATCTTGCCGCCCGAGGATCGCAGGCGATTGCTGGCGGTGCTGGCTGAGTTTCGCGCGTCCGGTGGCATGGTGATGTTTGATCCCAACCTGCGCCCCAAACTGTGGTCCACGCCCGAGGAGATGACCGAGGCGATCATGCAGGCGGCTGGGGTCAGTTCGACGGTGCTGCCCTCGCACGAGGACGAAGCCGCATGGTTTGGCGATGCAGACCTGTCTGCCACCGCCGCGCGCTATGCCAACGCCGGGGCGCAGACCGTTCTGGTCAAGAATGGCGGCGGCCCGATGCTGGCCATGGTCGCCGGAGAGGTCACGCTGCATGACCCGGACCCGGTTGCGCAGATCGTCGACACAACCGCCGCCGGGGACAGTTTCAACGCCGGGTATCTGGCGGCGGTCCTGCAGGGCCAGAGCACGGCCCAAGCGGTGCGCGCTGGGGCAAGGCTTGCGGGCAAGGTCATTCAGGCGCGCGGGGCTTTGGTCGATCCGGGGGCCTGACCATGGCGCACCGTTTTACAGCGTCCCGCCGTAAATCTGCCATTCGATCTCTGTCACATGGGCGGCCAGCCTGTCATGCTCTGCCCGCTTGATCGCGGACAAGGCCTGATGCAGCGGCGCGCCCAGAATATCCGCCATGCCCTGCGACCCTTCAAACGCCTCGATCGCCTCAAGCCAGGTGTGCGGCAAGGCGGGAAAGGCCGTGTCAGTGCCTGATCCTGCGGTGTTTGCCCCCTCTGGGCCGGGCTGTGCAGCGCTTTCGATCCCGTCAAGGGCAGATCCCAGGATCACAGCCGCCACCAGATAGGGGTTGGCGTCAATTCCGGCGAGGCGATGTTCGAAATGGCGGGTCGCGGCGCTGCTGTCGGGGATGCGCAGGGCGACGTTGCGATCCTCGCACCCCCAAGAGTTTTCCGCCGGAGAATAGACCGTACTGGCAAAGCGCCGCCACGAATTCAGGACCGGGGCCAGCACCAGCATCGTGTCCGCCATTGCACTGCGAATCCCGCCGATGGCCTGCAGCATAAGCGGCGACAGCGCGCCATCTGGATCATCGGCAAAGCCATTCTCGCCGGTCTGATCCGCCAACGACAGATGCATATGCATCCCGGACCCAGAGAGGTCGCCAAAGGGTTTGGACATGAAACAGGCCGCCATGCCAAACCGTCTTGCCGTTGTGCGGATCAATTGCTTGGCAAGGATCAGATGATCCGCCGCGCGCCCGAGGTCTCCATAGCGCAGGGTCAGTTCAAACTGTCCCTCGGCATATTCCGAAATCAGCGACTCCAGCGGCAGATCAAACCCTTTGGCGGCGTCATAAATGGCCTCGAAAAAGGGGGACATCTGGTCAAGCTCATCCACCGACATGCAGTTGGTCGAGGACAGACGCCGATGACCAAGGGGCGTGCGCAAAGGCTGCGGGCGGCCCTGCGCATCGCGTTCGGCGTCGATCAGGTAGAATTCCAGCTCGAACGCGCCCTTGGGGGCAAAGCCCAGTGTGCGCGCGCGCGCGATCTGGCGGTCAAGGGCGGCGCGCGGGTCATGAGCGACCGGGTGCCCCGCATCATCCAGCATCTTCAGCAGCACCAGCCCGCGCCCGTTCAGCGGCTGTCGCCCCAACGTGCCCGCCACCGGCCAACACCGGCTGTCCCCGCCCTTGTCGTCGAATGTTGCAAGGGCCGCCGCCACATCGTTACCCTCGACATCCCGCGCGAACAGTGACGCAGGCATCCCGCGCCCGGAGGCATAAAGGCTGTCAAGCT
>CALGTJ010000738.1 GCA_937901435.1 uncultured Rhodobacter sp.
TGGCATTCCTTGCAATCGGAGCCGCCCCACAAGACGTGATCTTCTCAGGATTTGCGACCAGCGGCTTTTGGCTTTTGGTGGGTGGTCTAGTCATCGGGGCTGCGATAACGTCTTCAGGTTTAGGCACACAGATTGCACGCCGCCTCTTTGCCTACACGGGTTGTTCTTACATCCGTGCGGTGTGGGTCTTGTCGCTTGGCGGGCTCGTTTTGGGGGCCTTGGTGCCATCAGCCATTCCGCGGGTTATCGTGATGATGCCCATCACATTGGCACTTACTGGCACAATGGGCCTGCTCCCCGGCTCGCGAGGCCACACTGGTCTTTTGATGACTGGCGCGATGATGACGTTAGTTCCAACCTATGCCTTTCTCACAGCCAACCTTCCGACGATTATCGAGTTAGGAACCATTGACATACTATATGGAGAGCGCTTCACGTACGGGGCCTATTTTATCCAGAATGCTCCGATCAACGCGGTGCGTTTTGCCGTATTGCTGATGTTGCTTCTGACTTACGGTCGCACGGTAGTTTCGACCAACTCAGAACAAGAGGGTACAGAGCTGACAGAGCCGCTGACCTCTGGCCAAGTGCGGCTATCATGGCTTCTGATCTTAGCAATATTTTTTTGGGCGACCGATACATGGCACGGAATTGCGCCCGCGTGGATCACATTGGCTGCCGCTCTTGTTTTGTTATTGCCATCGGCAGGGATCTTTTCACCGCAGGCCATGAAAACCGAAATTGACTTTTCCATCGCATTTTTAATCGCTGCTGTCTTTTGCATCAGTGCTGTCATTACCGACATCGGTCTTGGTGCAAAAATTGCCAAATTTATTGTCCCTGCCTTAGCCCTTGGACAAGGCAACAGCTTTTGGGACTTTACGGCCGTCACAGCTTTTTCGACTGTCCTTTCCCATCTCACCATTGCCCCTGCGACTCCTGTGGTTTTGGCGCCATTAGTAGGGTCGATGAGTGACGCGACGGGATGGTCAATCAACGCAGTCGCTATGGCCCACAATGTCGGTTTTTCCACAACTGCCCTGCCGTACCAATCACCACCTTTGCTGATCGGAATAGCGATCGCACGCATTCCAGTTGGGGCCCTGACGCGACTATGCCTTGTGTCAGCGCTTGTAACCTCAGTGGTTGGCATTCCTTTGACGTGGGCTTGGTGGGTTTGGATCGGGTTCATTTAGCCTTTTTGCAATCGCGGACTTGCCGCACGCCCGCAATTGTTATGAGTTTGTGGCTATGAACCACCGACGAAAAGATCTCACCCTATGAGCGATCAGATCCTGTTCTGGATTGTGGCCTGCCATCGCCGCCTTCTTTGTTAGCAGCGCAAGGGGGGATTGCCCATGGTAGCAATCCTGAGCGTTCCAAACATGTCTTTGATCATGTCACCGATGCAGGGGGGCCGCCCTACTTCTGCCTGTATATTTGGTCAGCGACGTTTATGGGGTCTGGAAATACCGGGAATCCCATTCCATCCAAAACTTATTCATCCTGATCCCAGCCGCCGCAATCGGTGTATTCGCAGGCTGGCTGTTCGCTGGTGATACTGATGAAGATGTGGTGCGGGTTTTCATCGGCTGTGTCGGGCTGATATTCTTGGTAATGCGACAATGGGGCCGCTTGGGGGCAGCCGTGAGCCGCGCCCTGTAGACGTGCCTTTTGGATTATTCTGGGGTAGCCTTTCCAAATTTACGAGTTTTGCGTCACACGCAGGTGGACCCGCGTTTCAGCTTTACGTTTTGCCTCAACAATTGCCGAAGATGATGTTGCAGTCACGTCCACAGTCCTGTTGGCGCTCATCAGTTGGATGAAAGTACCGCCCTACATAGCGCTTGAATTGATCGACAGTAGTGACTGGCACATCGTTGCCATTTTGTCACCCGTGGCGATTTTTGGTGCTTGGTTTAGCTACCGAATGACCCGCCTCCTCCCACAAAACGTATTTTTAGTCGTGGTCGAAGTTGCGTTGTTCCTCATTTAAATCAAATTGATCCGCGGCGCACTAAACGGCTGACAAGGGATTTTGATTGATCATTGTCATAAGCCACAACTCCGAAGGTCGTGGCAACGAACATGCAAGAACCAGCGGCATGGGCAAAGCTGCTCTTACCCGATAACCAAAATTTGCCATCACCATTTTTTACCCCTAAAGGGGCCTCTATTCAAACACGAATTAGCGATAACATTGGGATGTTTGCGCTACCGCAAAAATTGTGTCTGTTCTTGAAAAGGTTACTGCACTAAGCACGTCTAAATTCTCCGAGTGAAGGAAAAATCGATGGACCACGGCCTTTTGAAATCTTCAATGACATTGGCAGAGCAAGGGTACGCTGACCTTGGTGCAGTTTACTACAACGCGACGGAAGCCGACCTTGTGGCCCACGCCATTCGTCGCAACGAAGGCCACCTGGGCAAGGGTGGGACGCTGATTGTCAATACCGGAAAGTTCACGGGGCGATCGCCTAAGGATAAACATATTGTTGTCTCTGACATGTCAGAAGACATAATTTGGTGGGATGCAAACGCGCGCATGACCCCCGATGCCTTCGACCGCCTTCATGCTGATATGCGTGCACATATGGTTGGCAAAGACTACTTTGTGCAAGATCTGTTTGCCGGGGCTGATCAGCGCTACCAGATTGGCATGCGGGTTATATCAGAATTAGCATGGCACAATCTCTTCATCCGACACATGTTGATCCGTCCAAATGCCAGTCAGCTCGATGGCTTCATGGCAGACTACACATTGGTCAACTGTCCCAGTTTTTTTGCCGACCCAGAGCGGCATGGATGCCGATCAGAAACAGTGATCGCCTTCAACATAGAACAGAAGTTGATCTTGGTTGCTGGCACGAAATACGCCGGTGAGAACAAGAAAGCTGTTTTCACACTGTTGAATTATCTGCTGCCAGAAAAGGGCGTCATGCCAATGCATTGCTCGGCAAATCATGCATTGGACAATCCTGCCGATACAGCAGTGTTTTTTGGGCTCTCCGGAACCGGTAAAACCACACTTTCGGCTGATCCACGGCGCACCTTGATCGGAGACGACGAACATGGGTGGTCCGATAGCGGGTCTTTCAATTTTGAGGGCGGCTGCTACGCTAAGACTATCAATCTTTCAGCCGAAGCCGAGCCTGAAATTTTTGCAACCACCACCATGTTCTCGACCGTTATTGAAAACATGGTTTGTGACCCTCGGACGTGCGAACTTGACTACACTGATGATAGCTACACGGCGAACATGCGCGCAGCATATCCGCTAGATTTTATCTCAAACGCCTCTCGTAGTGGGTTGGGCGGGCATCCAAAGAATATCATCATGCTGACTTGTGATGCCTTCGGCGTGCTGCCTCCGATTGCGCGACTTACCCCTGCCCTGGCCATGTATCATTTCTTGTCCGGCTTCACATCAAAGGTCGCTGGTACAGAACGCGGCGTGACGGAACCAGAGCCGACGTTCTCTACCTGTTTTGGAGCACCGTTTTTGCCACGCCGCCCTGAAGTCTATGGCAAACTTCTGCGCGACAAGATCGCACAGCATGGCGCCACGTGCTGGCTGGTAAATACTGGCTGGACTGGCGGCGCGTATGGAACCGGGAATCGTATACCTATTTCTGCGACACGTGCTTTGCTGTCGTCCGTATTGGACGGTCCCCCGGACTATAGCTCTTTTCGCATCGATCCTAATTTTGGATTTGAGGTGCCTTTAGACGTTTCAGGCGTAGACAGTCAACTGCTTGATCCGCGTCGGACATGGCTAGATGTTGCAGCATATGATGTTGCCGCTAGAAAATTGGTGAATATGTTCGCCAGCAATTTTGAGCAGTACCGCGCCCATGTTGACAAGGATGTCTTAGCGATCGCCATTAGTTAGTAGAAACGCAGGTATTGGTTCGGCCGCAAGCGTTAGCTGAGTAACGCCACGAACGCATGCCGGCTCAGCGGCAATCGATCGGTAACAACACCCAACACGTGGCGCACAGTATTCACCACCGCGGCACCTGCCGGGCCTGATGAAATTTCACCGGCCCCCAGCGGTGGGGCGTCTTGCGGTCCGATCAGGCGAGTCTGCATGCATGGCACCTCAGAGAACTTTAGGATTGGATAATCATCCCAGTTCTGCGTCAGGTTCTGACCACCTGCAAAGCTGATTT
>CALGTJ010000739.1 GCA_937901435.1 uncultured Rhodobacter sp.
CCCTGGAGCATGATCGCGCTTCTGGTGATACTGGCAACATTCCTGTTGGGGTTGGTGACCCCTGCGGTGCAGAGCTATCCGGAGGCGTGGATGATCAGCACTGGAGCGTTCTGGTCGCAGGCGATGGAGTGGATTAACGTCACCTTTTTCGACACGTTGGAAGTGATCAAAACGGCGCTGCTCAAAGGGGTTCTGCTGCCGGTGAAAAAATTCTTTGCCGGTATTCCTTGGCTTTGGGGCATCTTGGCGACCGGGCTGATCGCCTGGCGCGTTGCCGGCTGGAAGTTGGGGGTTGTTGCGGTGCTGATGATGGCTTTCATAGCTGCGTCCGGCCTGTGGGGCAAAGCGATGGTGACGCTTTATCTCTGCGGCGTCTCCGTGTTTATCGCGGTGCTGATCGGCACGCCCTTGGGCATTTGGGCGGCGCAGCAACCGGGGGCCGGTCGGGTCATTCTCGGGCTGATGGACACGCTGCAGACGCTGCCCTCTTTTGTCTACCTGATCCCCGTGGTGATGCTGTTTAGGGTGGGCGATTTCAGCGCGATGATCGCCGTTGTGCTCTATGCATTGGCCCCGGCTGTGAGATACGCCGCACATGGCATTCGAGCAGTGCCGCCACACCTGCTGGAGGCGGGTAAAATGGCGGGTTGCACACCGTTGCAGCTGCTTTGGCGCGTGAAACTGCCGCTGGCGACGCCACAGCTTCTTCTCGGGCTGAACCAGACGATTATGCTCGCGCTTTCTATGCTGGTGATCACTGCGCTTGTGGGCACCCGTGACCTGGGTCAGGAAGTCTATATCGCTTTGACCAAAGCCAACGCTGGGCAGGGGATCGTGGCGGGCCTGTCGGTGGCCTTCATCGCAATCATCGCCGATCGGATCGTAAACGCCTTATCGGACACCCAAAAACGGAGGTTAAGTCTATGATGAAGGATGCTATTTCTTACGCGGCGCAGCTGCCGTGTTTTGACAATCCAGATCAGATCGAACCGTTGAGTGGTGGGATCACCAATGTTAATTTGCGCGTGACGGATGGGGATCGACGCTATGTAGTGCGGTTGGGGCAGGATATCCCGGAACACGGCGTTCTGCGCTGGAACGAACTGGCGCTCAGCCGCGCGGCGGAAGCGGCAAAGATTTCACCCGCTGTTCACTATCATGCACCAGGGGTGCTCGTGCTCGATTTTATCGAGGCCCGAACCTACACCGAGGAATTGGCCCGCGATCCGGCAAACGTGCCGCGCATCGTTGAGCTGTTGAAACATACGCACCATGCCCTGAATGCGCATCTGACCATGCCGGTGCTCACTTTCTGGCCGTTCCAGGTGAACCGCACATATGCCACGCGGTTGCGCGCTGACGGATCTCGACACGCTGCAAACCTGCCCGGTCTGATGACCGCTTTGGACCAACTCGAAGCGGCGACGGGGCCGGTGACGCTGGTTATTGGTCACAACGATTTGCTGGCCGCGAACATCCTTGATGATGGGGCCAAGCTTTGGCTCATCGACTGGGAATATGGCGGGTTTAATACGCCTTTATTCGATCTTGCGGGATTGGCTGGCAATAACGGGTTCTCCGAAGCGCAGGAGACGGATATGCTCGCGCAATATTTCGGTGTCCCCGCCACCACTCATTGGCGCGCCTATCAGGCCATGAAATGCATTTCGCTGATGCGCGAGACCCTCTGGTCCATGACGTCGGAAATTCACTCGAGCCTAAATTTCGATTACGCGGCCTACACCGTTGAAAATATGGGCCAGCTCGATGCTGCCCTGCAAGATTTCCAAAATACATAAGGATCTATCATGACGCTTCCTTCATCGGCCAAGACCCTCATCATCGGCGGCGGCATCATCGGTTGCTCCACCGCTTACCATCTCGCCCAGATGGGCGAGGAGGTATTGCTACTGGAAAAAGCGGCTCTGACATCCGGGTCGACCTGGCATGCTGCTGGGTTGGTGGGGCAATTGCGCTCTAACGCCAACATCACACAGCTCTTGGGGTATTCAATCGATCTTTATAACAAACTGGAGCAGGAGACCGGTCTTGCTACGGGTTGGAAGATGAATGGCGGGTTGCGGTTGGCCTGTAACGAAGAGCGTTGGACTGAAGTGAAGCGGCAAGCCACGACGGCACATTCCTTTGGTCTAGATATGCAACTCCTGACGCCAAAGGAAGCACAAGATCTCTGGCCGCTCATGGATATTTCAGACATTGTCGGGGCGGCATTCCTGCCCACGGACGGGCAGGCCAGCCCCTCGGATATTACCCAGGCGCTCGCAAAGGGCGCGCGAGCAAAGGGGGCGGTTATAAAAGAAAATACCCCCGTTACCGAGATTCTGATCGAAGGTGGCAAACTGGCGGGCGTGCGTACGGCGGCGGGAGATATTGCCTGCGAAAAGCTCGTTCTGTGTTGTGGACAGTGGACGCGCGAACTCGCCCAGACCATCGGGGTGACTGTGCCGCTTATTTCGGTGGAGCATCAATACATGCTTACGGAAGCTTTTGGGGTTCCGGCAGACCTGCCAACGTTGCGCGATCCAGACAGGCTGACCTATTACAAAGAGGAAGTGGGCGGCCTGATCATGGGAGGATATGAACCCAACGGTATCCCTTGGGCCAAAGATGGCATCCCCGAGTTTTTCGATTTTCAGCTGTTAGAGTCAAATTTTGATCATTTTGAACAGTTGATTGAGATGGCCCTGCCGCTGGTGCCAAAACTGGAGAGCGTTGGCGTTAAACAATTGATCAACGGCCCGGAAAGTTTCACGCCGGATGGTAATTTTATCCTCGGTGAGGCGCCAGAGATGGCCAATGTGTTCATCGGTGCCGGATTCAATGCCTTTGGTATCGCTTCGGGGGGCGGTGCCGGGATGGCGCTGGCCGAATGGGTGGCCAATGGCGCGCCGCCTTATGATATGTGGCCGGTAGACATCCGCCGCTTCGGCCGACCGCATACCGATGTCGACTGGGTGCGCACCCGCACGCTTGAGGCCTATGGCAAGCATTACACAATGGCGTGGCCATCCGAAGAACATGACAGCGGTCGCCCCTGCCGCCGCTCACCGCTCTATGACACTCTTAAATCAGCAGGCGCCGTTTTTGGGGAGAAACTGGGGTGGGAACGTCCAAACTGGTTTGCCGAAAAAGCCGAGGTGGCCCGGGATATTTACACGTTTGAGCGCCCAAACTGGCATGTGCCGGTGG
>CALGTJ010000740.1 GCA_937901435.1 uncultured Rhodobacter sp.
GTTAGAAACGCCTCGGTCCGATCGGAGGTCCATTTCACTGAGCGGTTGGTCTTCATCGACGCCCAAAGGCACGCGATTTCTTCCGGGTATATGTAAATCTTGGAACCGAACCCGCCGCCCACATCCGGGGCAATAACCCTCAGCTTGTGCTCAGGTGCGACCTGATAGAACGCGCTGAGCACAAGACGCGCCACATGTGGGTTCTGACTGGTGGTGTAGAGCGTGTAGTGGTCCTCTGCTTCGTCGTAGGTCGCAATGGCCGCGCGTGGCTCCATCGGGTTGGGGCTAAGACGGTTGTTGGTGATATCCATTTCAGTGATATGTGCGGCACTAGCCAAAGCGGCTTCTGTCGCGTCCTTCTCACCGATTTCCCAGTCGAAGATAATGTTTCCAGGCGCGTTTTCGTGGATCTGTGGTGCGCCGTCCGCGATCGCTGCCGCGATATTTGCCGCGACGGGAAGTTCTACGTAGTCCACGTCAACGGCTTCAGCAGCAGCGCGTGCCTGTGCATTGGTTTCGGCGACAACGATGCAAACCGCGTCGCCCACATAGCGGGTCTTTTCGGTTGCCAGAGCCGACCATGCACCCATGTTCATCGGGCTACCGTCTTTTGAGGTAATAGCCCAACCACAAATGATGTTGCCAATGCCGTCGCCAGTCAGTTCAGCACCGTTGTGGATGGCAATGACCCCCTCCATGTTTTCGGCGGCACTTGTGTCAATGCTCTTGACCCGCGCATGCGCGTGAGGTGACCGCACAAAGGCTGCATAGGCCTGGTTTTCCATGCGGATATCGTCGGTGTATTTGCCTTTGCCGGTTGTGAAACGCTTGTCTTCCTTGCGCTTGACCGGTGCGCCAATTCCTTCGCTCATTTGAATGTCCTCCCCTTACATTTCGCCAGCCGCTTGGCTGATGGATTTAACGATGTTGTGATATCCGGTGCAGCGACAGATATTGCCTTCGAGCTCATGGCGAATGGCTGCTTCATCAAGCGTTTTGCCCTCGGCCTTGTAGCGGTTCACCATGTCGATCCCGCTCATGATCATGCCGGGCGTACAATACCCGCATTGCAGGCCATGATTGTCGTTGAAGGCCTTTTGCATTGGGTGCAAATCGACGTTGGCAACACCTTCCACAGTGGTTACGTCGGCTCCATCCGCAGCAGCTGCCATCATCGTGCAAGACTTCATGGCCTTGCCGTTCACGTGGACCACACACGCACCACACTGCGACGTATCGCAGCCAACGTGAGTGCCAGTCAGACGCAGATGCTCACGGATAAACTCCACGAGCAATGTGTTGCCTTCTACGCTGCTGCGCACAGACTTCCCGTTAACGGTCATCTTGATCTTAGCCATCATTTTCCTCCCTTGGTTCATAGAGTAGAGTTCTCAGCTCACCAGCTTCTTGAACCACCCCTTTTTCGCTGTTTCGTTGTCTTCGCTTGCTGTTGGTCCTTCGATCTGCGTTTGCAGATTTTCGAAAAACTGGTCCGCCATTTTTTTTGCAAAGCTGTCGATGATCCGAGACCCGAGTTGCGCCAGCTTGCCGCCAACTTTGGCCTCAACATTGTAATGTAAAACGGTGTTGTCTCCCTCGGTTTCCAGATGAACCTTTGCGCCGCCTTTGGCAAAGCCAGCCGC
>CALGTJ010000741.1 GCA_937901435.1 uncultured Rhodobacter sp.
AGTCCGCATTTCAGTCATCCACAATTCTTCATTAATTTTTGCAGCTGGGCGCAAAGGTGGACACGAGACCTCATCTACAACCCAACCAGCATCCTTCAATCGTTGACCAGCATCACGCAGAGCTAATTCAATTTCTCGACAGACGCGCATGCCATCGGGAGCAATCGTTAGGGCCGCCCGTCGTGGGAATTCGCCCTGATTAATAGGCGTTGGAACATACCATGGATCATTTTTGTTGCCCACTGACATAGCTTCCAAACCAATCTTGATATCAGAAATAGTTCTGCAAATAGGTCCTGATACCGCCATCAATTGCGCTCCAATGTGACGATCTTTGCCAGAAGCATTGTATGCGGCTATCCTTCCTAAAGTTGGGCGGAGACCATGTAATCCACAGGCAAAAGCCGGGTAACGAATTGATCCAGCAATGTCGGTGCCATGTCCTAACGCGCACATCCCGCTGGCCACAGCAGCTGCAGCACCACCAGACGAACCACCTGGTGTAATAGAGTAGTCACGAGGATTAAGCGTTTGACCGTGCAGGTCATTCTTAGTGAACCACCGCAGTGAAAATGCAGGAGTGTTTGTACGGCCAACAATAATACCTCCGGCGAGTCGAACATTTGAAACTACCGGGCTATCACTTTGTGCAATTAAATTTCTTTGTATAGTCAAACCATTAGTGGTTGCTTGTCCAATCTGATCTACATTCACTTTAATAGTTATGGGAACTCCACACAAAACCCCTGGATCTTTCCCTTGTGAAATTAGCTCATCCACCGATTCAGCCGCTGCAAGCGCTTCATCAGGAAATTCTTGTACAACGGCGTTAATCGACCCGTTGATACACTCGATTCTTTCTAAGTGCGCGCGTGTCACCTCAGTTGCAGATAATTTTTTTGACCGAACAGATTCTGCAATTTCTGTCGCTGACATTTTCACTATATCCATCATTGAATAAACTCCACGCAGAAAATCTTTATAATGAGCCTGGCAGGATTTGGTTGTTTCGTCTATCTTTTAGGATAACAGTAGAGACCTCGCAGCCAAAACAATGTTGCATCCTGCCCACTTTACCAAGTCTAGTCTCATTGTGTGGACGGGGCACGATCTGGGTCTAAAAGCTCGCTAGTCTGTTTTGGGACCTGCCGTGCAAACTTCATCAAGGCCAGCACTAATATCCGTATCAAAAGGCTGGATACATGACCGCAAACTGCAAATATCAAAGTTACTCAAATTAACCCTTTCATAAAGTAGGCGTCCACACATTACAGTGCCAATTAGCTATATCGAGCGAAATTGGTTTCACGCCCGGGAGCCGCATTCAATAAGCTTCGTGTATAGGGATGTTGCGGATTTGCATAAACTTCGGAAGTTCGGCCTTCTTCAACCACCACACCGCGTTGCATCACCATGATCCTATCGCAAATCTGTGCAGCTACGCGCAGATCATGGGTGATAAATAACATCGCCAAATCATAACGTTCACGTACATCTTGTAGCAGCCTAAGCACCTGTGCCTGAACCGAAACATCCAATGCAGAAACGGCTTCGTCTGCAATTAGAACCCTAGGCTCCATCGCGAGAGCTCGGGCAATACAAATGCGTTGCCGCTGCCCACCAGAAAACTGATGTGGAAAGCGCGTCAGCGCTTCTGGGGCTAAGCCCACAATACGCATCAGATTTTCGGCCCGAGACTGAGCTTCGGTGCCACTAAGGCCAAAATTCATCGGACCCTCTACAATGGATTGGCCAACAGTCCGTCGCGGATTTAGTGATCGGTACGGGTCTTGGAAAACGATCTGGATTTTTTGGCGATAGGCCCGCAATTCACTCTCGGCCATCTGCGCGATATTGGTCCCTGCTACATTAATATCACCGCTAGTTGGGTCAATCAGCCGAACCATACAGCGCGCAACCGTGGACTTACCCGAGCCAGATTCTCCAACGACGCCTAATGTTTCACCCCGACGTAAGATCAGTTCCACATCTTGCGCAGCCTTTACCATACGACCGTTTTCAAATAATCCAACACGACCGTAAGTTTTATTTAAAGCCTTGGCCTCTAGTGCTGTCTCGGCAACCTCAGGAATGGGGCGATTTGGCGGCGTCAGGCTTGGGACTGATCCAATCAACATTTTCGTGTAAGGGTGTGAAGGCGCACTTAGAATTTCATCCCGCGTGCCTTGTTCGACCACCTTGCCGTTCTGCATTACCACTACGCGGTCTGCGATATCAGCCACAACACCGAAATCATGGGTGATGAACATCACCCCTGTGCCGTGGCGCGCTTGAATATCCCTGATTAGCTCCAGAACTTCGGCTTGCGTCGTCACGTCCAAGGCAGTCGTAGGTTCATCCGCAATTAGCAGTCCAGGTTCCAAGACTAAAGCCATTGCGATCATTATCCGTTGTCGTTGTCCACCAGACAATTGATGCGGGTAGGAATCATACATCTTCACGGGCTCAGGTAGGCTGACATCCTCCATGGTCTCAATCACTCGCTTTTTGCGAGCGGATGCCGACATATTAGCATGAATTTCCAGAATCTCCGCGATTTGATCGCCGACCTTGATTACTGGGTTTAAAGCCGTCATTGGCTCCTGAAACACCATTCCCATCTTCTTGCCACGCAACCTGCGCATTTGACGGTCAGACTTGTCCAACAAATCTTCGCCATGCAGCAGAATTTCACCAGCTACCGGTACCAGATCTTTTTTAGGGATCAATCCCATCACAGTGAACGCCGTGACCGACTTTCCAGATCCAGATTCGCCCACGATGCATACGATTTCTGATCGACCAATACTGAAAGAAACCTCTTCGATCGCAAATTCACGGTCCGCCCCGTCCGGTAGGAGCACTGATAGCCCTTTAATTTCCAGGACTGGCGTATCGGATATCTCGTTCAAATCTTTCTCGCAATTCTAGGGTCAAGTGTGTCGCGCAAGCCGTCGCCAACAATGTTTACAGCCAGCACTGTTAGGGCCAGCCCGATACCTGGAAAAAATATAATCCAAGGGCTAATCTGAAAATACGTGCGTCCTTCAGACATGATATTGCCCCAACTTGGAATTTCCGGCGGGATCCCAGCGCCTAAGAACCCAAGAATGGATTCGGTCAGCATCGCAGAGGCACAGACATAAGTTGCTTGTACTATCAGAGGCGCGATTGTGTTGGGTAAGATATGCCGTTTCAAAATCAAAGGTAAACGTGTGCCTGCTGCAATGGCTGCTTCGACGTAAGGTTCTTCGCGCACCGTCAAAACCACAGCACGGACCAGCCTCACAACGCGCGGAACTTCTGGGATTACAATCGCAAGTATGACTGTGCCAAGCGTTGCTCCAGACAAAGAGATCAGCGCAATCGCCAGCAAGATTGCGGGGATTGACATTAACCCGTCCATTGTCCGCATGATGACTGCGTCTAAAACGCGAACATAGCCCGCCACCAAGCCAAGAATTAAACCGATCCCCACAGAAATTAACGCTACAGCAATGCCAACAACCAATGAAACTCGCGCGCCGTAGATGACACGGGAAAAAATATCCCGACCCAAGAAATCAGATCCGAACCAAGCCTCTGCAGAAGGAGACTTTAATCGCTTAATTGGATTTAGTTCTGTTGGATCTAGTGTTAAAAACGGCCCAATTGCCGCAATTAGAGCAAACAAAATTAACAAACCACCACCCCAAAAGATCGCTCGATTATTAAGCATTCCGGCCAGTAGGCTGGGATCTTCATGTTCGGAAAGCACCGCGTCTGCCATTATTGCGTCTTGAGAATGATCAGGCATTAGTATCGTATCCGTGGATCGAAGAAGGTGTAACTGAGGTCGATTAACAGATTAATCAGAATGTAAACAAAACTGAAAAATAGGATCAAACCTTGGATAACTGGGTAGTCGCGTGCCAAAACTGCATCTAGAACCAACCGCCCCAAGCCGGGAATGTTATAAACACTTTCAGTCACAACAACACCGCCAATCATTAATGCAATGCCGAGGCCAATCACGGTAACAATCGGCACAGCGGCGTTGCGCAATGCATGGCGCATCAATATCTTAAATTCACTTTGACCCTTTGCTCGCGCAGTACGCACATAATCTTCTTGCAAAATCTCTTGGACCGAGGCGCGGGTCATACGCGCAATTAAGGCAATATAGATCACGCTTAGGGTCATTGTGGGCAGGACCATATGTCTTAAAAATACCCAAAATCCATGTTCAAACGGGCTTTTGTAACCCTGAACTGGTAATATTTGTAGCTGCATCGCCAGCACATAAATCAGGATGTAGCCTAGCACAAAGACTGGTACCGAAAACCCAGCCACGGAAAAGAGCATGACAAATCGATCAATCCAACTACCTGCTTTATAGGCTGCTAGGGTTCCTAACGGAACAGCAATCAAAACAGTGAAAACAATGGTTGTGAGCGAAAGTAAAAGCGTTGGTTCCAGCCGCTGTCCAATTAGCGTCGTAACCGGAAGTTTTGAGAAGATCGCAGTGCCCAAGTCTCCGCTTCCGAGCTGCGCAATCCACCGATACATCTGCACCGGAATTGCATCGTTCAAGCCAAGCTGTTCGCGGATCCGTTCAACATCTTCGGCCGTTGCGTAGTCACCCGCAATAACTGCGGCGGGATCGCCTGGTGCCAGTCGCAACATCAAAAAAACAAATAAGACAACAATGACCACAACTGGTATAGTCGACAAAACACGTTTCAGGATGTATAGGTACATTTTTGAGCCTTATTAGAGATACTGACCGCGCCATTAAGCGCGATCAGGTTCCAAGGGTAGCGACAATCTACTCGACCGACATGTTCCAGAAGAATTGCACTGGCGACTTTATAAGACCCTCTACGTTGTTGCGGTATGCAACTGGTGTAAAGAACTGTCCCAATTGACCAGATGCACCAATCGCCCAAAGACGCTCTTGAACTTTTGCACCAAGTTTCTGCTTTTCGTCTAAAGTACTAGCTTTTGCAAAAGCTGTCCGCGCTGTTTCAAGCTCAGCATCTGTTGGCCAACCGAACCAACCAGCATCTGGATTACCAGAAAATGCAATCGCCATAGGGTCAATCACGTCAGCGCCGATCCACCATGTGTGAAAGATGTTCCAACCGCCATCAGCAACTGGATCACGCAGAGCACGCCGTGATGTCAGAGTCGACCAATCCATCGCTTGCACCTCAACCGTCATACCAATGTCACGCAGCTTTTCTGCTGTGATTAGCGAAAACGCCGACAATGCAGGAATGTCAGTTGGCTGCATAATAACAACAGGCGTACCATCATAAGATGTCGCAGCCAGCGCTGCTTTTGCCGCTTCGATGTCGCCGGTTCGCATCAGGTCAGAACCAACATCATTGGTCAAAGGCGTGCCACAAGGAAATACAGAGTAGCATGTTTTCCAGAACTTCTGATCACCAAAAGCGCCGGCCAAATAGTCTTCTTGTTTCATCGCCATAATCGCGGCGCGGCGCACATCTACGTCATCGAATGGCGGCAGCAGGTGGTTGAACCGTGAAAAGCCAATGTTGCCCAACGGATCATTGATTTCAGCCGTTACGTCCGGGTTTGCGTCTAGAATTGGCATCAGATCGTTGGACGGCTGTTCAAAGAAGTCTATTTCGCCCGCCATCAGAGCATTCATGGCCGTAGTCTGATCCGGGAAATAAGTCCAGATCACTTTGTCAACCTTGGCTATTTTACCGCCAGATGCAGCTGAAGCAGGTTCAGCGCGTGGGACATAGTCGTCAAACTTGGTGTATACTACTGTTGAGCCTGGTACCCATTCATCTTTTTGAAACACAAATGGACCAGAGCCAGTATAGTCGTCGATTTGCTCAAACGCATCCGTGGCTGCAACACGTGCAGGCATCATGAAAGGTACATTGGACGATATTTTTCCAATAGACTCAAGCACAAGTCCAAATGGCTCCGACAGTTTCATGACAATAGTATCGGCATCTTCCGCAGTCAGGCTTTCGATCGCACCAAACAATTGTTGGCCCATGCCATCGCGCTTACCCCAACGTTCCAGAGAAGCAACACAATCAGCTGCAGTCACATCCGCGCCGTCATG
Source organism: uncultured Rhodobacter sp. (assembly GCA_937901435.1). The sequence goes on from CALGTJ010000741.1 coordinate 6,089, forward strand.
CCATTTTAGCCCAGCGCGTAAATTAAATGTCCAAGTAAGACCATCTTCAGATGTTGTCCAATCCTCAACCATTTGTGGTTGGGGCGTAAAGCTCTCATCCATCGCGAACAAGGTATCATAGATCATATACCCATGATTTCGCGTGATGTAAGCAGTCGTCCAAATTGGATCAAGGTTCTTCAAATCCGCATGGGGGATAACCTTTAGAACGCTTTCCGCTCTTGCGTCAGTAGAGGCCATACCTCCAAGACCAACAGACAACGCAAACGCGATCGCTGACAGAGTGCGAAGTTTAAACCATTTTAACATATTGAAACTCCCTAATTTATGTGCAAATTCATGCTTTTTCCAGGTTCAGTTCGAACCTAAATCTAACAAAAATGGCGCTACTTTTGTCAACAAGAATATTGTTC
>CALGTJ010000742.1 GCA_937901435.1 uncultured Rhodobacter sp.
TCTGAAATTGGTTTGCCAGTATCACCATCGCCAACAACAGGACGTAGCCGGAGGAAACCATGTCTGAGTTCGTGATCGATACCCCCCCCGTCGTCGCCATTCCCGTGGCGGGAAGCGACGCAACTTTTCCAGTGCGGCGCGTTTATTGCATTGGGCGAAACTACGCGGCACACGCCGTTGAGATGGGCCATGACCCGGACCGTGAGCCACCTTTTTTCTTTCAGAAGAATCCCAACAACATGGACGCCTCGGGCGACTTTCCCTACCCGCCCCATTCCACGGATGTGCACCACGAGGTCGAGATGCTGGTCGCGCTGAAATCCGGTGGCGTGAACATCCCCCTCGATGAGGCGCTTACCCACGTCTATGGCTACGGTCTGTCACTGGACATGACCCGTCGCGATTTGCAGGGCGCGCAGAAAAAGATGGGCCGTCCTTGGGAAATTGGCAAGGCGTTTGAACGCTCTGCCCCATGTGGTCCCGTGCATCCGGTCTCTGTCGTCGGGCATCTGGATCAGGGCCGCGTGGCGCTGACCGTGAACGGCACGCTGCGCCAAGAGGGCGATCTGAACCAGATGATCTGGAAGGTGCCGGAAATGATTTCCTACCTGTCGGAATATTTTGAACTGGCCGCGGGCGACGTGATCCTGTCGGGCACGCCCTCTGGTGTGGCCGCTGTGGAAAAGGGCGACGTGATGGTCATGTCCGTCGAGGGTCTGGGCGAGATGGAAGTGCGCGTGATCTGATCCGCCACAAACCTATTGGTCTGACGAAACGCCAGTCGCGCGCCTTGAAAGGGTCGGACTGGCGTTTTGCGTTTATCCATGCCCTGCCCCCACGCCCTATCTGGCTATTGCACGCCAGCGGCCTATACATATGGCATAGCGACAGCGCAGGAGAGCCACGTTTGATCCCGATCAACACCGTCACCCGCGCCATATTGCTGAGCCTTCTGGCGCTTTTGTTCTTTGACCTCATGGGGCTGGTGATCAAGCATCTGTCTGGCCAGTACAACGCGGCCGAACTGTCGTTCTATCGCAACGTCTTTGGCGCAATCCCCAGCGTGATCGCCCTGTGGTCCTCGCGCGTGTGGCATCAGGCGGGGCGCAAACTGCGTGTGCGGCAATGGGCGCTGATTTCGTCGCGCGGGTTGATCGTGGCCTGTGCGCAATTGCTGTTTTACCTGTCGCTGGGGCGGATGGCCTTTGCGACGGCGACCACGATTTCCTATTCCGGCGCGCTGTTCATGACCGGCTTTGCGGTGCTGTTGCTGGGCGAAAAGGTCGGTGCGATCCGCTGGCTGGCGGTGATGATCGGCTTTGTCGGGGTGGTGATGATCATGGGGCCACGCGGCGAGGATTTTGGTCTGGAAGCGCTGTTTCCAGTGGGCGCGGCCGCCCTTTATGCCCTCAGCGGCGTGACCGCCCGGATGATCGACAAAGAGGTGCCCAGCGCGCTTGCCAACCTCTATTCGTCGATGTTTGCGGTGATCGGTTCGCTCAGCCTTGCGCTGCTGATGGGCGCGTTCTCTCCGATCCAGAGCCAGTCTGACATGGTGTGGATCATCGCCATGGGCGCGTTCGGCGGCACGGCGGTGTTCTGCATGATCGTCAGCTACCGCATGACAGAGCAAAGCAACCTTGCGCCGTTTTCCTATTTCGGCATCCCTTTGGCGTTTTTCCTAGGCTGGCTGGTCTTTGACGAACTGCCTGTCCAAGACATCTTTCCCGGCGCGTTCCTGATCGCGGCGGGTGGGTTGATGGTCGTCTGGCGCGAGAGGGTGCAGCGGCGGCGCGCGCTAAAGGCCACCGCTGCGGTTGTTTAATCGGGGGTTGCCACAGTGACGGGTGCGCCTGCGGCCTCGATGGCCTCGCCCGCGGTCAGCAGGATATCCTCGCGGTAGCGCCGCCCGATCAATTGCACGCCCATCGGCACAGACCCGACAGATCCCGTCGCCACCGACAAGCCCGGCAGGCCCAGAACCGGCAGGGCGCGCTGGGTCAATTGCGCCTCCATCATATCGGCGAATGCGGCCTCTGAGCTGACGTCCTGCTGCTGTTTGAACGGCAGTTCGCCAGAATTCGGGCAAATCAGCACCGGATAGTCCTGCAAGAACATCTGCCACTCGCGGATCAGGCCAAGACGCGCTTGCAAAGCGGCCAGCAGTTCCGGCACGCCAGCCTCGGGCGCGCGGTCGGTCATCTGTTTGTAGATGAACATGGAATCCGCTTCGCCCTCTTTGGCGACCATATCCCCGGCCCCGGCGCGCATTTCGGCCATCCAGAGCGTCTCGTTGATCAGGGCTGCGGGGCGCATGGGCGGTGCGTCACGTTCGTCCACCTGCCAGCCCGCCGCGCGCAGACGGTCTGCCGCATCGCGCAGGGCCGCCTCGACCTCGGCGCAGACCGGCATTCCATCGGGCGAAACGCACAGGGCCGCACGGCGCGGATAGCCCGGGCCAACCAAAGGGACAGGCATCCACCACGGATCAAGCGGGTCTTCTACGGCGAGGGCCTCAAGCGACAGGCGAACATCCGAAATCGTGCGCGCCAGTGGGCCAGAGACGGCCATCAGTTGCGCGCCGATGTGGCGGTCAGCCGCCGTGCCATTATAGGCCGCAACCCGCCCGATTGTCGGGCGCAACCCGTGCAAGCCGCAGGCATAAGCGGGATAACGGACAGAGCCCGCAATATCAGTGCCATGCCCCACCGCACAAATGCCCGCCGCCACCGCCGCCCCGGCCCCGCCGGACGACCCACCGGGCGTGATGGTCGCGTCACGCGGGTTGAGGGTCTGGCCGTGGAGGTTGTTCTTGGTGAACCAGCGCAGGGAAAACGCAGGCGTATTGGTGCGTCCGACCACGACGGCCCCGGCCTTGCGCAGGCTGCTGACCACCGGGCTATCCGCCTGTGCCACAAGGTTTTCCTGAAGCCGCAGACCGTTGGTCGTGGCGTGGCCCTGTTGATCGACGTTGACCTTGATCGTCACCGGGACACCTGCCAGCACGCCAAGATCTTCGCCTGCCGCGATCCGTTGATCCAGCGCGCTTGCCGCAGCGCGCGCCTCGTCTGGCATGTGCTGCACCACCGCGTTGATCGCGGGATTGACCGCCTCTAGCCGCGCCAGATGCGCCTCTGTCACCTCAAGCGCCGACAACCGCCGCGCGCGCACGGCCTGTGCGATCTCTGTGGCCGACATTTGCCAAATCTCTGTCATTGCCCCTGTCCCTTTTCCATCTGTTCCGGATCAGACTGACAGGGAATAGAGCGCAGGCCAATGGCGTTTACCACCCCACCCTAAATGTGACGTCACCGCCCTAGACCTTTGGCAGAAATTTGCGGAAAAATGCAGCGGTCTCTCTGCGCATCAGGGCGGGCGAAACCGCGTTGCCCTCGAACGAGCGCAGGGCCTCGTCCACTTCGGCACCGGTGATGATCTGATCGCGGCCCCGGTCGAACATCGCCCGAAGCTGTGTATCGGTAAACTCGGGATGAAATTGCACGGACATGGCCGCAAACGGATATTCGATCACGCCGTAGAGGCAATAGGGGGCCTCGCCAAGCACTTGGGCCTTTGGCGGCATCTCTGTCACCTGATCCTGATGCCAGACATAGGCATTCACCACCTCACCCTGCACCAGAAACTTGCGCACCCCGACGGCCTTGCCCCCACGGGCAAGCTCTGCGCGTCCGCCCCATGTTTCGGCCATGATCTGATGCCCGAAACAGATGCCAAAGGTTGGCACATCCGCCGCACGCAGGTCACGCAGGAAATCCCGCAGGCGCGGCATCCAGTCCGGATGGTCATACACCCCAAACTCTGACCCGCTGAGGATAATGCCGTCAAACATGCCAAACTCTGGCAAAGCCGCGCCGCCGCTGATGTCATGGGCGCTGAACTCTGCCTCGGGGATCGCCGGGGACAACCAATCGATGATCTGCCGAGAGGCCCTTGGCAGTCCCGCAAACAGGTCTGGCATTTCTGCGGTTAAATCGAGGACTGACAGTCTCATTTGTGCCTTTGCCCGCTACCCTGCAAACCTCGGCTGCGTGATGCCGGTCACGCCCAACCCATGCAATGCAAAAAGGCTACCGGCCTCGGGTTGACGCGCCTCGGTGCCGGGGGTCAGGCCGATGCCGATAGAGGTGACATAAAGCACATCCAGATCGGGACCACCAAACATCGGCTTTGACGGACGTTCGACTGGCATATCAATCACGCGGTCGACCACGCCCTGCGGCGTGACACGGTAGATCTGCCAGCCACTGACGCCCGCGAACCAATAACAGCCCTCGGAATCTATCGTCGCGCCATCCGGGCGGCCTGCGACAGCGTTGGTGTCAAAGAACAGCTTTGGCGTGCCGGGCGTGCCGGTGTCGACGTCATAGTCGCTGGTCCAGATGGTGCGCACGGCGGGGTTGCTGTCAGAGTGATACATGGTCTGGCCATCCGCCGAAAAGACCATGCCATTGGGGGTGAATTTATCAGCCAGCCAAGGGGTGACCGTCAGATCCGTGTCAAGCCGATACCAGCAGCCCGTCGGCGCGGCGGGGGGGTCATGGCGCATGGTTCCCGCCCAAAAGCGCCCCTGACAATCAGTGGCCCCATCGTTGAAACGGTTGTCAGGGCTGTCAGGTTCGGGATCCTGAATATGGCGACGCTCGCCTGTTTCAGGGTCATAGAACCAGAACCCAGAGCGCGCGGCGACCACAAGCCCCCCCGCCTCGCGCAGGCTGATGCTGCCAACCATTTCGCCAAACTCATAAGAGGTGTTCAGACCGCTGGCGGGATCATAGACATGGATCAGCCCCGCCGGAATATCGACCCACCACAGACGGTTGTCCCGCTCATCCCAGACCGCGCCCTCGCCAATCTGGCTGCGACTGGGAACGGCGACCTTGATCTGAAACGCTGTGCCCGATGTCATGGTGCTGTCCTTTGCTTTGGCTCATCAAGGGGTAAGCGAAATGATCGCAGGGGTCCAGAGAGGCATTTGCGTTCGAGCATAGATTTCGAGTGAAACACAGAAAAAACCATCCTGCCCCGGTCTGAACGGTCCCGTGCCGTTGCGACTAGTTTTCCATCAGGCCGTTGGTGATGAAAACCGCCCTTAGCGCGTCCAATTTGGGCTTTGGCACAATCAGTTCCGCGGCAAAGTAACGCTTTAGCGTAAAGTCGTTTTGCAGCATGCGAAGCCGCGCCAAGGTCGCGACGGCCTGATCCACGTCCCCTGATGCGGCATGGGCCGCCGCCAGAAAAACCATTGTGGTCGGCAGGTCTTGTGGCGCTTGTTTCAGGCTGGTCTTTGCGCGCTCTGCCTCACCCTGAAAGAAATAGGCCACACCGGGTCCCAGAAAATACCAAGGCGGGGCTTGCGGGCTCAGGCCCAGCGCCTGCGCGCCCCAATCCGCCGCCTCTGCGTAGGCCTCTGTGGTCAAGGCCCCTTGCAGGGACGCAATCGCAAGCGCATCTGCATCGCCCTGCAGTTTTGTGACGGCCTCGTTGAGACGGCGCAGCGTTTCGCTCCGGTTGCCCCTGAGCGCGGCGGTCCAACTGCCCGCAAGCAGGCTGCGCCCGGACCCGGCCCCGATGTGATAGGCCTGACGCCCGCTGTTGGCGCGCGCGTCTTTCAACCCCTGAATATCCTCCGCCACAGCCAGCGGCAGCATCGCCCCAAGAACAAAAGACAGCCCGGCCCAAGCCTCTGCGTTCTGGGCGTCAATTTCCAAGGCTTTGCGAAAATGCCGCTCTGCCCCGGCAAAGGCCTGCGCGTGGTATTCCCGGAACAACCCGGCCCCCAGACGGACATGCTCGGCCGCCGTCAGATCCACGCCGGGGTTTTCGGACGACACCGCCGCCCCCAAACCTGTCAGCTGTCCCGACCACGGATTTGCAAGCTCGGCCGCCAACGCCTTTACGACCTCGTCCTGTAAAGACAAAAGATCGCCCTGATCGTTTTCCCATCGCCGCACCCAGACGATCTGGCTTGTGGCCGTGTCGATCAGATGCGCCGAGACTCGCAGGCCCTCCCCCGCCGACTGGATCGTCCCCCCCACCACATATCCGGCCCCCTTCGCCGCGTAGGCGCGCAGGGGTGTTTCATCCAGCGCAGAGTCGGTGCTCAGGATCGAGGGCGCCAGCACAGAGACGGTGTCCAACGCGCTGAGAGAGACGACGATGTCGTTGCGCAAAGCCTCTGCAAAGGCCCGCAGATCCGGATCGTCGCCGATGGTGTCAAAGGTCAGGGCCGCCACGGCGGGTTTGGCAAGCGCACGTGTCGCGGCCCCGGCATCGGGTGCCACAATCGTTTGCGGGCGCGTTACGTAAACAAGGGCGCCAAGCGCCAAGACCGCCATCACGCCGACAGCCCCAAGGCCAATCCAGATCGGCCTTACCCGGTGCGTGACAGAGGGCGCGGCCCCCTGCTCGCCCTCGGCGCGGGCGGGTATGGTCAATGTATAGCCAATGCCCGGATTTGTTTGCAGCACGGCGTGGCCCTTGTCACCCA
>CALGTJ010000743.1 GCA_937901435.1 uncultured Rhodobacter sp.
GCCGCATCACCTATGCGATGTCGCGCACCAATGCGATTTCGCTCACCACCGTGCGCGAGATCGGCGAGGCGCTGGTCGCGCAATTTGACACCGCGGTGCCCAACGCCTTTGAGGCCGGGGCCGTCGAGCGGGTGGGCGCTATCCTGAACTCGTCCATGGCCTCTACGCGCAATGACATGTTGCTGGGGCTGGACGATCAGGACAAAAGCTTTGCCGAGGATGTGCGCAAGGCCATCTTTACCTTCAACAATATCCCCGAACGCATCGAGGCGCGCGATATTCCAAAGGTCATCCGCGACGTGGTGCCAGATACGCTGACCCTTGCGCTGGCCGCCGCGGCCAAGGATCCGCTCACCCAAACTACGGTCGAATTCATTCTGGAAAACATCTCTCAACGGATGGCCGGGCAGATGCGCGACGACATGCTGGGACTGACGAAATTCAAGAAGAAAGAGGGCGAAGAGGCGATGGCCGCCGTGGTCACAAGTGTGCGCAATCTGGAAGCCACCGGGGAAATCGCGTTTATTCTGAACGAAAGCGACGAAGATTGACCCCGCGTGCAAAATGAAAACCTCTCCAAAAAGATGCATTCTGCATATGGACTTACACCCGAGGGCTGCGTAGCGTTACGACATGACAGATGGACGTAGATGGCATGATATGGGTGGACAGGCGGCGGGTGCCGTGCTGCCCGAAGACCATGATTTCGCGCTTTGGGAAAAGCGTGTCGATGCGCTTATGGTGCTGACCTCGGCGCACGGGTATTTCACGGTGGACGGACTGCGCCGCAGCCTGGAGGACATGGGCGAGCAGGCCTTTGACACCATGACCTATTACGAACGCTGGGTTGCAGCGATCAACGACAATCTGGTCCGCGCCGGGGTCTATACGATCGAAGAGTTGGGCCAGAAAATGCAAGACGTACAGGCGCGCGGCGACACCTATGGCGAGGCCTCGTCTGATGGCTGACACACTTTACCCTCGTTACCCCCATGACTGAAACCGTCCGCGTCTCGGCCATGATGCCCCCCGGCCATGTCCGCACCCCCACGTATTTGCGCGGGAAAACAGGTGTGATCGAACGCAGCCTTGGCCCCTTTGCCAACCCCGAAGAACTGGCCTACGGGCGCAAGGGCGATCTACGCCAGTTGCATCGGGTCCGCTTTACCATGGCAGAGGTCTGGGGCGACGCCGCAGAGAACCCGAATGACACATTGGACGCAGAGATCTACGCCCATTGGCTGATCCCGCTAGAGGCCTGACAGATGCCCCATGACCACGCTGATCACGACCATCTCTCGCCCTCGGGCCATCCCTACCGCGCGGACAATGACACCGCGCTAAGCTATTGGCAGAGCATGGAAATCGCCATGCGCGAACTGCTGATCGAAAAAGGCGAAACCACCGCCGCCGAGATCGCGCGGCAGGTTGATGTGATGGATGCGCGCTCTCCGGCGGATGGTGCGAAAGTCGTAGCGCGTGCGTGGGTTGATCCGGCGTTCAAAGCCCGCCTGCTTAACGATGGCTCTGCCGCCAGCCGAGAGATGGGCTTTGACGTGGGGCCCATGAACCTGATTGCGGTGGAAAACACCGATCAGACCCATAATATCATCGTCTGCACCCTCTGTTCCTGCTATCCGCGCAACCTGTTGGGCCTGCCGCCCACATGGTATAAATCGCGCGCCTATCGCAGTCGTACCGTGAAAACCCCACGCGCAGTTCTGCGTGAATTTGGGGTTGATCTGCCTCAGGACATAACGGTCCGCGTCCATGACAGCACCGCTGACATGCGCTATATCGTGCTGCCCGCGCGCCCTGAGGGGACGCAAACCATGGATGAAACGGCGCTTGCCACCCTTGTGACCCGCGACAGTATGATCGGCACCGGCCTGCCCCTGACGCCCGCTGACCTGCAGGAATGACGCCAGACACCCGCCCGTCAAATCCCGCTCTTGGTATTCTGCTGATGATCACGGCGATCTTCTTGTTCTCGACCATGGATGTGGCGGGCAAGATGATCAGCCGCAACACAGACACCGTCATGGCGATCTGG
>CALGTJ010000744.1 GCA_937901435.1 uncultured Rhodobacter sp.
TTCGTGCAGCGGGATCGCGCGCTGGTGCCGGATATGGCGGGACATGGCAAACAGGTGACGGACATTCAGTCGATGCCGACGCCACACCCGCAAAACACCGACATGAGCCTGTCACATTTGTTGGGACAAACCACATGAGTGATGCACGCTTTGTAGAATTGGATAAGGTCGGGGTGACATTCGGGCAAGCGGCGGAACAGACCGAGGCCCTCCAACCCACCAGCCTGACCATCGCCAAGGGCGATTTTCTGGCGCTGGTCGGCCCCTCTGGCTGTGGCAAATCCACCATTCTCAAACTGATCAGCGAGTTGCTGACCCCGACGACTGGCAATATCTTTTTCGGCGGGCGCGAACTGGGGGCCAATCCGGTGCGCGTGGGCATGGCCTTTCAAAGTGCCTCGTTGCTGCCGTGGATGAGCGTGCGCGACAATATCATGCTACCGCTCAAGATCGTGCCGCCCTTCAAGGCGGGGTTTAGCGCCAAGAAATCTGGCGAATACCGCGAGCGGGCCGATGCGTTGCTGGAACAGGTGGGGCTAGAGGATTTCGCGGACAAGAGCCCGTGGCAGTTGTCCGGCGGCATGATGCAGCGGGCCAACCTGTGCCGCGCGCTGATCCATGATCCCGATCTGTTGCTGCTGGATGAACCCTTTGGCGCGCTGGATCAATTCACCCACGAAGAACTGTGGCAGACGCTGCAAGACCTCTGGCTTGACCGCAAATCCACCGTGATCCTCGTGACCCACGATTTGCGCGAGGCGGCTTACCTCGCCAACCGGATCTGCGTCATGAGCCCCCGCCCCGGCCGCATCGTGGATGACCGCACCGTTCCTTTTGCGCGTCCCCGCCCGATTGATATCACCTTCGAGCAAGAGTTCGTCACGCTGGTGCAGAGATTGCGCAGCCTGATCGTGCATGCCCCAAAGTCCAAAAAGGTAGCCGCAGCATGACACCAGTTTTGCGCAAACTTGCCCCCGTGATCCTGATCGTCAGCGTCTTTGTATTCTGGGAGCTGTTCTGCATCCTTGCGGGCATTTCCGAACTGGTCCTGCCGCGCCCAACCCGGATCCTCGCCGCCTTTCTGGAATATAAGGCCGCCATCTGGCCCCATGCCCAGCAAACCCTCTATACCACACTGGTCGGCTTCACCTTTGGGGTGGCGATCGGCCTGTCGCTGGGCGTGCTGATCGGGTCGTCGAAACTGGCCTATGACACGGCCTACCCGTTGCTGGTTGGGATTTCTTCGATCCCCAAGGTCGCCGTCGTGCCGATCTTTGTGCTGTGGTTCGGCGCGGGCACAGTACCTGCGATCCTGACGGCGATGATCATCTGCATCTTTCCGATTGTCGTGAATGTGTCGACCGGGATCGCCACGGTGGAACCCGAGTTAGAGGACGTCATGCGCTCTCTCAAGGCCAGCCGCTGGGAGATCCTGTGGAACGTCGGCCTGCCCCGCTCGATGCCCTATTTCTTTGCCTCGCTCAAAGGGGCGATCACCCTGTCCTTTGTCGGTTCGGTCATCGCGGAAACCGTCGCCTCGAACAAGGGCGTGGGCAACATGATGCTGATCGCCTCGTCCTCGTTCAATGTGCCGCTGGTGTTCTCGGGTCTGATGATCCTCGCCGTGATGGGTATCTCTCTTTACGCGATCTTTTCGGTGATCGAACGGCGGATGGTGGGCTGGGCGTTGCGTAAGCAGTGACAATAAAAAAGTTAACAGAGGCAAAGCCCGATCTGAGGAACAAAGACCCAAGAACCAACAAGGAGAGACTACGATGAAAAGACTGCTGACGGCAGCGATTGCCGTAATTTCCATGGGCTCTACTGCTTTTGCCCAAGACATCCCGATCCGCTTCACGCTGGATTGGAAAATCCAAGGGGTCCACGGCTGGTTCTATCTGGCCAAGGAAAAGGGCTATTTCGCCGCCGAGGGTCTGGATGTGACCATCGATCAGGGCGAAGGATCAGCCGCTACGGTCGCGCGCATCATGTCGGGGGCCTATGACGCGGGCTTTGGTGACATGAACGCGATCATCCAGAATGCCGCCACCAATCCAGAGGCCGCGCCTGTGATGGTATATCAGATCTACAACCAGCCGCCCTTTGCGGTGCTGACCAAAGCGGACGGCAAGGTCGACAGCATTGCCAGTCTTGAGGGGATGAAGGTCGGCGGGCCTGCCGGGTCTGCCTCTACCAAGCTGTTTCCCGCTTTGGCCGAGGCCGCGGGACTTGATCCGGCCAAGATCGAACTGATCAACGTGGCGCCAAACCTGCAAGAGCAGATGTTGATCCAGGGGCAGGTGGATGCCAGCCTTGTGTTCAACGTCACAAGCTATCTCAACATCATCGGACAAGGCCTTGACCCAGACACGGATTTCAAATGGTTCCCCTACGGCGAGGCCGGGCTGGATATCTATTCCAACGGAGTCATGGTCTCGCCCAAGCTGATCGCAGAGCATCCCGAGGCCGTAAAAGGGCTGGTGTCGGCCATCGCCAAGGCCATGGCAGATGTGATCGCCAACCCGCAAGAGGGTGTGGATATGATCGTCAAGACCGAACCCCTGTCCAATGGCCCGCTGGAATTGAAACGTCTGGACTTTGCCCTGAACAACCTCATCTATTCTGCCGAAAGCAAGGCCAACGGGATCGGGGCCGTTGATACAGATCGTCTGACCCGCTCGATTGAGGTGATCAAAAACCTCTACGACCTGCCCGTCACTCCGGCTGCAAGCGCCGTGTTCAACGACGCCTTTCTGCCATCGGTGGACATGCGCTCTTTCTGAAACCAACCGCCCCAGAGACAGGATCTCTGGGGCCTCACTCCGGGGGTTCTATGGCCGAGATCACAACACTGTCGGTCGCGAATGCGCTGCTTGGCGACCACTATGCCCCAAGCGGGCCTTGCGAGATTACGCTGACGGATGGGACGATCACCTCGATCCGCCCCACGGCTGGCGCTATCATCGGCCCGCGCCTTTTGGCGATCCCCGCGCTGGCGGATGCCCATAACCACGCGCGCCCCTTGTCCAGCACGTCGTTCGGCGCGGGCGGCAAGCCGTTGGAAATGTGGCTGCCCCAATTGGCCGTGATGCCTGCGGTGGATGCCTATACTGCTGCGGCGGCGTCTTTTGCGCGCTCACTGCGCGGGGGGGTGACCTCTGTCATGGTGCATCTGACCCGCGCGATGGGGTTGGTGTCCCTGCCCGAAGAAGCCCGCCAGATCGCCCAAGCGGCACAGGATGTCGGTGTCTCGATCGGCTTTGCCATCGCCCTGCGCGACCGCAATCCGCTGGTCTATGGCAATCATACGCCTGTTCTTGACGGGCTGGACGCACCGACACGCGATATGGTGCAGCGCACATGGCTTGCCCCCCTGCCCACTATTGCCAACCAAATGGCCATGGTCGATGCTGTGGCAGAGGCCGTGGCCGACATGCCCGGTCACATCGACGTTCAATACGGGCCGACGGGCGTGCAATGGTGCTCTGATGCGCTGCTTTGCACGATTGCCAAGGCCTCTGCGCAGACCGGTCGCCGCGTCCATATGCATCTGCTGGAAACGCAACCGCAACGGGTCTGGGCCGATGGTGCCTATCCCGAGGGGATCGTGGATCGGCTGGACAGTATCGGGTTGCTCTCGCCCCGCCTGACGCTGGCCCATTGCGTCTGGGCGAGACCTGATGAATTAGCACAGATCGCCAAGGCCGGGGCGCGGATCGCCGTCAATGCCTCGTCCAACCTGCATCTGCACTCTGGGCTGGCCCCCGTGGCCGATATGCTGGCGGCAGGTGTTTCGGTTGCCATGGGTCTGGACGGCTGCGCCTTTGACGAAGACGACGACGCCCTGCGCGAGATGCGGCTGTTCCATCTGCTCAATCACATCCCCGGCTTTGGCGAGGGGGTGCTGACCCGCGAAACCGCCCTGCGCGCGGCCTGTGTGACGGGGCGTGCCGGTCTGGGGCTGGGACCGGGCGGCATTCTGGCCGAGGGGATGTCTGCGGATATTCTGCTGCTGGATCTGGACGCGCTGGACCGCGACGCGCTGATGCAGGTGGACCCGCGCGACTACCTGTTTACGCGCGCCACCCAGGGTCACATAGTCGAGGCCTATTCCAAAGGCCGCAAGGTCTTGGACCGGGGTCGCGTTCTGGGTGTGGATCTGCCCGCGCTAGAGGACGCATTGCGCGAGTCCTATCGGGCGCATTTGCCGGCCAAGGCCCCGCTGATCGCCGCGTGGCCTCAGATCGAGGCCTCGATTGGCGCATTTTACAAGGCTTGCTGCTGATGGCACGACAGGCGCAAGTGATCCGTCTGCCCATGAGCGGGCCAGAGGATGTGTCGGGCATTGCGGCTTTGATCGCGAGCGGCGCGCTTGATCCGACCCGGATCGTCGCGATCCTTGGCAAGACAGAGGGCAACGGCTGCGTCAACGATTTCACCCGAGGCTATGCCACGCAATCGCTCAAGGCGATGCTGGCCGCACATTTGAGCATTGAGGATATCGCGCAGCTTCCGCTGGTCATGTCGGGGGGCACCGAAGGTGGTCTGTCGCCCCATTGGATCGTGATCAGCCAGAGCGAGGGGCCAAAAACCGATACGCCAGCGATGGCCGTGGCGGGTGTGATCACGCGGGCCTTGTCCCCCAGCGAGATCGGACGCCGCGCACAGGCCGAGCTTGTGCAAGAAGCGGTGACCAAGACCATGGCAAAGGCGGGCATCAGCGACCCCAAAGACGTGCATTTCGTCCAAATCAAATGCCCCCTGCTGACGTCCGAACGCGCGGCAAGCGTGGGTGGCGATGTGGCGACGGACAATATGCTGAAATCCATGGGCCTGTCGCGCGGGGCCTCGGCCTTGGGCGTGGCCTTGGCGCTGGGGGAGATTGACAGACTTGACGATGCGCAGATCGGGCGGGACCTGTCGCTGTGGTCCAGTCGTGCCTCTTGTTCATCTGGCATCGAATTGATGGCCTGCGAAGTGGTGGTGATGGGCCAATCTACGCTGTGGGGCGGCCCGCTGCGCATCGCTCATGACGTGATGCAGGACGCCATCGACGCGCCCGCCGTCCTGCGGATTTTGTCACGGGCCGCGCCCGAAACGCCCGTGCAAGGCGCGCAGGATCGGATCATCGCCGTGCTTGCCAAGGCCGAAGCCTCTGCCACGGGGCAAATCCGCGCCAAGCGTCACACGATGCTGGAGGATAGCGACATATCCTCGACCCGCCATGCGCGCGGCTTTGTCGGCGGGCTGCTGGCCGGGCTGATCGGTCATACCGAACTGTTCGTGTCAGGCGGCGCGGAACATCAAGGGCCCGATGGTGGCGGGCCGGTTGCCATAATTTATTCGACGGAACAAGGATCACAGACATGACCAAACTTATCGTACGCGCCGGGGACCACACCTTTGGTGGCCATCTGGAAGAAGAGGCCGCGCCCCAAACCTGCGCGGCGTTCAAAAAGCTGCTGCCCTACAGTGGCCAGATCGTGCATGTGCGCTGGTCCGGCGAGGGCGTCTGGATCCCCTTGGGAGAGACGAATTTCGGCGTCGGATACGAGAACCACACAAGCCACCCCGCGCCCGGTCACATCATCCTCTATCCCGGTGGCATCAGCGAGACAGAGATCCTGCTGGCCTATGGCGGCGTCGATTTCTCGTCCAAAATGGGGCAACTGGCGGGCAACCACTTTATCACGCTGACATCGGGGCTGGAAAACCTGATGACGCTTGGCAATTCCGTCCTGTGGAAGGGTGCGCATGACATCTCTTTCGAGTTGGCCTGACTCCGCACGCGCCTCGGTTCAGGGAACCGGGGCCGCGCGCGCCTTGCTGAGGACCCCAGAGGCCAGAAACACCCCGACCGCGACCAGCGCGATGCCCAGAACCTTAAGCACCGTCACCGTTTCCCCCAGAAACGCCACGCCGCCCAGCAATGCAAGCATCGGCGTCAGAGCGCCAAAGGCGGCCGTTTCAGCGGCCCCAAGGATTTGCACGGCATAGCTGAACAAGAACATCGCCAGAATACCGATGATAAAGCTTTGCAGCACGATCATCACCGCAATATCCGCCAGATTGACATTGGCAAAGCTGACGTTGCCCGTCGCAAACAGCAGCGGAGAGATCAGCAACGCCCCCCAGAACAGCCCAATCACCAGCCCCTGCATCGGGCTTAGTCCGCTTTGGCGAAAGATCACCGAATAGATCGCCCAACAGCCAGATCCGCTCAGAAACATCAGATGCCCCTTCCATGCGCCGTCGACCGTGCCTGCGAGGATTTGCCAGAGGCTGACGACCATCGCGCCTGCAAGGATCATGGCCAGACCGACCCGGCGGCGCGGGCCCGGCACTTCGCCCGCCATCGCATAGGCGGCAAGTGCAGTCCAAAAGGGCAGCATTCCGGGGGCAAGCGCGCCACCGTCCGAGGCAGGCGCATAGGACAGGCCCATCGAGACCACCAAGGGAAAGACTGCACTGGCCCCAACCATCAGCATCAAGGCGCGCGGCCAGGACTGACCGCGCGGGATCACACCCAACCGCCACATGACCGGGGCCATCACCAGCGCGCCGGGGACCAGTCGCAACACAAGGATTTCCTCGACCGTAAAACTGCCCTGCACCGCAAAGCGCGTGACCAGCATGAACGCCGCCCAGATCGTCACCATGCTGAGTGCGGCGGCCAATCCAAATGCGCGTGTTCTGGGAAGCTCCATCAGGTCGGCCTTTCGTGGGGGGTACGGGCCCAGATAAACGTCATTGCGCCGGGGGTACCAGCGCAAAGCGAATACATCATGGTTTCTTTATGCCTGACTTTTCAGCGTGGTCTGCCGCGGCCAAGCCACTTGTCCGTTTACACGTTGCAAGCGGCAGGATACTGCAGTGTGATGACCACGACATCTGACATCGAAACCTATATCGTGCGCACCGGCCTCGGTGATCGTACGGCGTTTTCTTCGTTATATGATGCGACCTCTGCGAAACTATTTGGCGTCTGCCTGCGTGTGTTGAACAATCGGGCCGAAGCCGAGGACGCATTGCAGGACGTTTATGTCAGGATCTGGCAAAAGGCCAATAGCTATGCCGTCAACGGCTATAGCCCGATGACATGGCTGATCACGCTTGCGCGCAACCTGTCTATCGACCGACTTAGGGCGCGCAAAGCGCCTGCGAAAAATATAGAGGATGTCTTGGATCTGGCCGATAGCGGTCCAACGCCAGAGGCGGCAGCGGTGCAAAAATCAGAGCGCGCGCAGATCGACGGATGTCTTGACGAACTAGACACGGTACACGCCAGTGCCGTGCGCGGGGCCTATCTGGAGGGCGACACTTACCAGGATCTTGCAGACCGTGCCGGTGTGCCACTCAACACAATGCGAACATGGCTGCGCCGCAGCCTTGCCAAACTGAAAGACTGCCTAAGCCGATGACCCAAACGGGCGATCATAACGAAGACGATATTGTCCTTGTCGGAGAATATGCGCTGCATCTGCTGGATGCGGCAAGCCGTCTTGCGTTTGAAGAGCGTCTTTTGGACGATGCCGGTTTGCGTCAGTTGTTGCGGGAATGGGACGAGGGGTTGGTCAGTCTGGCCGATGGCATTGCGCCCGTTGCACCGCCCCCACGTCTGAAGGGCGCCATCGAGGCGCGCCTTTTCGAGGCTCCGGTAAAGCGTGGCTTTACATTTGGCGCGCTGTTTGGCCGTCGCGGCGTGGCGTTGGGGTTTGTCGCCCTGATCGCCGTCGGGATCCTGTTCAGCTCCAACCTGTTGGAACGGCCCCAAGGCCCGACCTACCTTGCAGAGATCGCAGCCGAAGATCGCGGGCTTGTGGTTGAGGCGCGGTTTGATCCTGCCGCTGGCGAAATCGGCATCAACCGGATTGCCGGGGCGGCCGTCACAGGCCGCGTGCTGGAGCTTTGGCTGATTGCAGAGGGCGCACCGGGACCGGTGTCGCTGGGCGTCTTGCCAACCTCCGCGCTGGCCGTGGTTTCAGTGCCTGAAGCCTTGAGAACGGCGATGATCGGCGGAACGCTGGCCATTAGTGACGAACCTTTGGGCGGCTCACCAACTGGTGCGCCAACCGGGGCTGTTCTGGCCGTTGGTGCCGTGACGTCGTCCTGATCCAAAACGACTTTTTGAGAAAAATCAGAAAAAAATTCGCACCGGTGAAACTTTCTCTTCTGCGGTTGCGTGGTTCCTAGCATCTCCCGGAAATACTCTGGGGTCACCATGAAAAGGACCACACAATGACCATCACGAAAACTCTGCTGAGCGCCACAACTGCCTTTGCTCTGTCTGCCGGCATCGCGATGTCTGCCAGCCATTCCATGGAAAATCCAATGGTCGGCGGCGCGGCAATGTTTGCCGACAAGAACATCGTCGAGAACGCTGTGAACTCTGCTGATCACACCACTCTTGTGGCCGCTGTGACTGCCGCTGGCCTTGTTGAAACCCTGCAAAGCGAAGGTCCGTTCACTGTATTTGCCCCGACGAATGCCGCCTTTGACGCGCTTCCGGCCGGAATGGTCGAAACCCTGCTGGAGCCTGGAAACAAGGACACGCTGGTCAAGATCCTGACCTGTCACGTTGTTGCCACTTCGGTGATGTCCGACGCGCTGCAAGGCATGATCGCGGATGACGATGGCAAGCACCCTGTGCCAACCGTCGGTGGCTGCACGCTGCAAGCCTCTTATGAGGGCGACATGATCACACTGGAAGACGAAAATGGCGGCACCGCCATGGTCACAATCGCGGATGTGGTCCAGTCCAACGGCGTCATCCATGTGATCGACGGCGTCCTGCTGCCGAAAATGTAAACCGACACCTCCCGGTTGGTTTCTCCGTCCCCGGCCTGTGGCTGGGGGCGGTCTTTGGCTTGGATCCGACTGTTTTGGACCAAATTCAAAACCCTGAAACTTTTGCACTGCCGGATCCGTGTCTTGGTCATAGCAAAACAGAAAAACCGTTTATCAAGAGGTCTTGAAATGACACATTCCATCACAGCGCCATCTATGAGCCGCCGCCTGTTCGTCCTTTCCGGGGCAGTGGCCTTGGTGGCCAAACCAGCGCTCGCCGCAGAACAAACTTTCGAAATCACCCGGACAGAGGCCGAATGGCGCGCCATGCTGAGCGAGGCAGAATATCTGGTGATGCGCAAAGAAAAAACCGAGCGCCCCGGCACAAGCCCGTTGAACAAAGAAACGCGTGACGGGATCTATTCTTGCAAGGGCTGCGATCTGCCGCTGTACGATGCCTCTGCAAAATATGACAGCGGCACGGGCTGGCCCAGTTTTTACCAATCCTTGCCTGATGCCATTGGCACCAAACCTGACAACACGCTGTTCACCACCCGGACCGAGGCCCATTGCCGCCGCTGTGGCAGCCATCTGGGCCATATCTTTGACGATGGCCCGGCCCCGACCGGAAAACGCCATTGTCTGAACGGTGTCAGCCTGCGTTTTCAGCCAGTTTAGGGCCTTTTTCCGTGATCCACAGATCCGATGACATGAACATGGTCCTGATCGGGATCGGCCGCTATCTGCTGGCAGCATTGTTTCTGGCGGGCGCAATCCAAAAAGCGGTGAACCCGTCAGAGGCGCAGGCGCTGCTGGCGGGGTTTGGGTTACCCGAGGCTTTGATCTGGCCCGCGCTGGTCTACAATTTTCTGGCCGCCCTTTGCCTGATCACAAACCGATACGTCAGGATCACGGCCGCGTCCTTGGCGCTCTATTGCATGGGCACCAGCTTTTTCCATTTTATTCCGGACGATAAATGGCAGATGTCGATCTTTGTGAAAAACTGGGCAATTGCGGGCGGTTTATTGGTTTTGGCCGGCGGGACAGCCCACCGAGCCCACAACGACGCGTGACGAAACAGGGGCAGGGACAAAGGTAGGAATGGGACAACGGTGGGAATTGGACAGTGCAATCACGCGCCAACCAGATCCGCTCAGTCCACATCCACATCCATATCCATATCGGAAATAACCTGCCCGACGATAAAAACCCGAAGCTTTGGCAGGACAGTTTTGATGTCCTGTTTCAAACGCCGCGCCGAGTGTTGTTCGGCCTTTATGGATCCTATGATGCATATTTTCGGAGCATCATTGATTTGCAAATACTCCAACGCATCACGGGCTGTCTCAACAGCTTTAATATGCAAGGAAGAATCTGACGGCACCAGCGTGGCCTGCTCGAATAAATCGTCCCTTTGCCCAACATAAAGTACGTCGACTTTTCGGTTTTCTGTGCTTTTTACGTCAAGGTTGATCAATGCGGTTGGTCGTTCGGCCGTCGTAAGCGCCGCGTTATCGCCCTCGTAGACGTTTGAAGTCTGTCATCTGAGAA
>CALGTJ010000745.1 GCA_937901435.1 uncultured Rhodobacter sp.
GGTGGGCGGCGACCAACGCGCGGGCGGCCTGAACATTGTCCGCGCGTGCCAGATCCACATCCAGCTCTAACTCATTGTCCAGAATGGCGCGGGTGAACTCTAGTCCGCCTTCTGTGCTGCCGACCGGGGTGCCCGACGGCACCCGCGCCGCGTCCAGATGCGCCAAGGTCAGCGAGCTTGCCGAAATGGTCAGAATCCCCGCGACCTTGCCGGGCGGCAGCAGCGCATTCACCTGCGCCACCTGCATCAACGACGAAGCCGCCACTGGCACGCCCACCGCCGCTGCCAGTTCCGCCTGAAACAGCGACAGAAATCCGCAATTCGTGGTGATCCCGTCGGCACCATCCGCGACCAATTCTTGAGCGGCCTCGACGAACGCGGGCAGCATCCCTGTCGCACCGCCCCGCACCACCCGGTCTGGCGAGGCCGCACGCACCACCTTATACATCACCGGAAACGGCCATGTCAGCGCATTGCCCATATCGCCGGGTATGCGGGGAAATCGCGCCTCCAGCATCAGAATGCCCACGGACGCACCATAGACCGCTTTGCCTCCGATAACCTTGCCTGCCACAGCCTTCACTTCAGTCATCCTCCAGAACGCGCTGACCCAGCGCCTCTGCCCCGTCCATGTAGATCGACGACAGCCCCTCTTTCACCGCCTCGACCACCTGATCCATGCGCCGTCCGATATGATCCGCCATCACATCCGCCGCCTTATCCGCGCGACGCGCCACCAGCGCCTCTGCCATCTTGCGATGCTCTGCCTTGGTCTCGGTTACCCGCGCCGCCATCCCGACCCAGCGGATAAACCGGATCTGATCGTTCACCCGCTCCAGCGCCTGCACCATGGCCCCATTCCCCGACAGCCGCGCGACGCTCATGTGAAACGCCTCGTCCCGTTCCACCGCCTCGGCCACGGTCAATCCCGTAACGTCCAGGCCATCGCGAAACAGATCTTCGCGCACCGCGCGCAATGCCTCGTCCGACGCCCTCAGGATCGCCAGCCGGATCGAGGTCACCTCGATCACCTGCCGCATCTCGTAGAGGTCAAAGATCGCCTGCGGTTCCAACAGGCGACAGCTAAAGCCTGTTCCGGGGCGAAACTCGATCAGCCTTTCTGCCACCAATTGATTGAGCGCCTCGCGCAGCGGTGTGCGACTGATCCCCATTTCCCGTGCCAAAGCGACCTCGTTCAACCGCTCACCGGGGCGGATATCAAACCCCACGACACGCGCTTTCAGCCGCCCATAGGTATCCGCGACCCTCGTCTCTGCGCTGTCCTGTGTGATCTGAACCATCTGCGAGCCCCTCTCTTGTCCACGTCAATAAAACATCTGCCTGACGCGAATACAAGCCTGTATACACTTCTGCCTGTAAATCTCCACAGCCGGTGCGCCCCATGACAGACCGCAGCAATCACCTGCCCGCCACCGTCCGTCAGGCGTTTCGCGCCGTGACCACAGGACGCCCCGGCGCGGTCCATCTTGCGCTGCCCTTTGACACGCAGAAGGCCCCCGTTGAGATAAGCGAAATCTGGGCTGACGCGCGCCACAGCATTTTCCCGGCAGAACGCACCGCCCCCGAGACCAGCACAATTCGCGACGCCACCGACATCCTGAGCGAGGCCAATAACGCCGTGGCCATTTGCGGCGGTGGCCCCCTGCTGGCGCAAGCCGAAGACACGCTGTCAAAGATCGCAACCTTACTGTATCTGCCGATCGCCAGCACCGTTTCCGGGCAGGGCGCGATCGCCGAAAAGCACCCCCAAGCCCTAGTCGTCATTGGCTCTAATGGCGGAGTGCCCGCCACCCGTTCGGTGATCAATGCCGCCGATGTGATCCTGTTCATCGAGTGCCGCGCCGGGTCGGTGACCACGGAACGCTGGCGCTCTCCGCCGCGCGGCAAAACCATTATCCACATCGACAGCGATCCGATGGTGATTGGCGCGAACTACCCCACGGACGTGGCGATTTGCGCCGATGCGCGGCTTGCCCTCGAGGCCCTGCTGGCAGAGCTTGAGACCTGCCATCTGACCTCGCAAAACGGCGCGTTGCGTGCAGCACAAGCGTGGGAGGCAAAACTGGCCGCCTTCCATCCTCTCGCCACCAGCGCAGAACACCGGATCCGACCAGAGGCGGTGATTGCCGCCTTGATGGAGACCGCGCAACCAGCCGCCATCATCGTCGCGGATCCCGGCACTCCCTGCCCCTATGTCAGCGCCCATTATCGCCGGCCACAACCTGCCCATCACGTCGATTGTCTTTTCAAACGCGGTCTTTGGCTGGATCAAGGCGGGTCAGGACCCTGGCTTTGGCAAACGTTACTACAACGTCGATTTCAACCGAACCGACCACGCCGCTGTCGCGCGCGCCTTTGGTGTCAAAAGCTGGACGGTCGAGGATCCTGCCAATTGATCCCCACCCTGAAAGAGGCGTTGGCGCACCCGGGCCCGACCCTGATCGACGTCATAAGCCAGCCCCTGCACGAGGCCGCCACCCCCGTGTCCGAATGGGTGGCCCAGGGCGCACGTCCCATGTTCATCTTGGCAAAAATACTCGCGCCGCAGGCTCTGACGCCTGTCACAAGTGCAGTTTACGCGCCCTTAACCCGGATTATTCATCGAGGCGAGGGTGTGTGATGGCGGCGGTAGCGT
>CALGTJ010000746.1 GCA_937901435.1 uncultured Rhodobacter sp.
TCCGAGACGCCTCTTGCCACTGCGGTGCGCGATCTTTATCTATGATCGCCGCACGCACGCCTTCAAGGAAATCTCCGTGTTCCATGCAATAGGTCGCAGCCCGCAAATCCCTGTCCAAGCATCGCCGCAGGTCGTTGTCCGTGCGTGCAATTTTCAACATAGCCAAGGTAAGGGCCTGAGATGTTGGGGATCCACCTTCCAAAGACTTTAGGGCCCGTTCGGCCCAGTTACCCGGTTGCTCGGCAAGCTTCGCCTGCATCTTGGACACGTCTTGCCCGGCAAAGGCCAATTCAACCGCCGCACTGATATCGCCGAGCCCAGATTGTTCGGCGGCCATTGTATAGCTTTCAAGTGGCCCTGCATCGCCCGCACACATCAATACTTCGGCCAGCGCATCCATGCGCGCTGACGGAACCGGCCAATCGGCAAGGCCCAAACCGATGCAGTCAACCCCCGACAGTCGCAGACCCGTCAGAGCGACGTATTTCGCCAAAGCTTCCGGCAATTTGGCAAGCAGGGCACTGACCCCGACATCCGGCACCAATCCGATGCCACATTCTGGCATGGCGAGCATTGTGCGTTCGGTCACGACCCTAATCGCGCCATGGGATGAGATACCGACGCCACCACCCAAGACGATGCCATCCATGAAGGCCACGAAGGGTGTCGCCAACCCGGCGATCTGGGCGTTCAGGTCGTAGTTTTCTTTCCAGAATGTCGCGCAAAAATCGGTATTGCCGTCCCGACCCTCGATGTAGAGCCGCCCGACATCACCGCCGGCGCAGAACGCCTTTTCGCCTGAAGCGTCCAGCAGGATCAAGGTGACTTCAGGGTCAGCATCCCATTCCGCAAGAATCCGCGCAAGGCCGCGCACCATGTCAAACGTCAGAGCATTCAAAGCCTCGGGCCTGTTTAGCGTCACGCGTCTGGCGGTGCCCTGCTGTGACACAACCAGCTGCGGCTGCTGCCCATCCACCTGCATTTTTCTTACCCTCGTTCAGTTTATAGCCAAGTGCGTCGCGCCACGTTCGATCCTGTAGGTGCGATCCAACAGATCTGCACAGTGATGGTCGTTAGATTCCGCAATTAAAATCGAAAGCCCCTCTGACTTCAGGTCGCGCAGAATTTCGGAAATGCGGCGGGCCAGGACCGGCGCGATCCCCTCTGACGGTTCATCGAGCAGGATCAAACGACCGCCCATCATCAGGGCCCGCGCCAAAGCCGCCAGTTTCTGCTGACCGCCACTGAGTGAATTGGCGCTGCCTCCTCGGAACTCTCTGACCTCCGGCATGAGATCATAGATCCACTTCAACCGATCCTCATAGTCGGGAATATCCACGGCCCAAACCGGGATCATGATGTTTTCCTCAGCCGAGAGGTGTGGCACCAGTTTCCGGTCCTCTGGCATGTAACCAATCCCGATCCGTGCCCGATCCTGTGGCGGAGTCGCCGGCAGTTTGAAGTGGTCGAAGTCCATGCGCTTTGCGTCTGTCGCCAAAAGCCCCATGATCGCCCGCATCATCGTGGTCTTTCCTGCACCGTTCGGTCCGATCAGCCCAACCATCTCTCCCGACTTCACGCTCAGCGCGCTGTCGCGCAAAATCGGAATCGGCCCGATCGACACGTTCAGGTTTTCGATCTCAAGCATTCTCTGTCTCCTCGGATATGGCGGGAATATGCGTGTCACCAATCACCAGCTCGCGCACTTTTGCATCAATCAGCGCTTCGGCTGGCTCGGCATCGCAAATCACCTCTCCGGAGAAGAACGCCAGAACGCGGTCGACATAACGCTCAACAATGTCCATGTCGTGTTCAATGAACAGAACGGTCGTACCAGTTGCTTTGAGCGCGTCCATCACCGTGTCCATGATGGCGAACTTCTCTTCCGCAGCGACGCCCGAAGTTGGTTCGTCCAGGAGCAGCATCTGCGGACCACTCACCACAGAGGTGGTCGCGGAATTTCGGACCAGTTGT
>CALGTJ010000747.1 GCA_937901435.1 uncultured Rhodobacter sp.
CGTCCTCATCGTGATCGTGGTCCTCGGGCATCTCGTCGACCTGAGCGTCTTCGCCTGTGGCCTGAGGTGCGTCCTCTTCCGCCGTGCCGGCGTCCTCGGGTGCGGGCTCTTCAACGTCTTGCGAAGCGAGCGGCGTTTCGACAGGCGTTTCGCGCACGAAATTGACCGGGGATGTGCCCTCTTCCGAGCTGTCGTCGAAATCGACCACGCCCATTCCGGGGATGTCATCACTGTTGACGTCACGGCTTTCGACGGCGTCATCCGATTTGACCGTTTCGGCCTCTGTCTTGGAGCGGCCACGGCGGCGGCGGTTGTTGCTGCGCGGCTTGGGCTTTTCATCCTCTTCGGCGTCTTGCGCCTGAGCATAGGCCCGCTCTTCTGCCAGCAGCGCCTGACGGTCGGCAACAGGGATCTGGTAGTAATCGGGATGAATTTCGGAAAAGGCCAGAAATCCATGGCGATTGCCGCCGTATTCTATGAACGCGGCTTGCAGCGAGATTTCGACCCGGCTGACTTTGGCAAGATAGATGTTTCCGGCTAGCTGGCGTTTGTTCTCTGACTCAAAGTCGAATTCCTCGACCTTGTTTCCGTCAACAACCACAACGCGGGTTTCTTCCGCGTGGGTGGCATCGATAAGCATTTTTTTAGGCATTGACTGTCTCTGCACGCCAAAATCTCTCGGTCACCCGGGGGTGCCAAGACAAGTGGGTGGTTTCTGGTTTGGGCGAATTGAAAGGTGCGGGCAGAGTAATGGGCGGACACACTGGTCCGTTCGCTCATCCTGATCTGCCTGACGCGCCTCATCGCGGTTCTTCTCCGGCATCCTGTTTAAAGAACGCCCGTTCATGGCCCGGCCTTTACGGCATTACGGGCAATTTCCTGACCCTTTGGACATGTCCGAGGTATCTGGTCTGCGGTCCTGTCGGTCCGGGCCGCGCGCTTTGGCGCACATCGGCGGGGGCTGACAAAAAATCTAGTGTCGCGGGGTGGGCGCTATGCGCCACAACTCCGCTTAGAACAAGCATAAGGGCGAAGTCGTTCAGATTACAATGGGGAATTTGTGCAAAGCGATTGCGATTACGATCAAACTTGCGCGGATGAGCAGGTTTTTAAGGGCTTTGCGTGACTGGTGTTTTTCACGGCACAGCTCAATTCAAGGTTGAATCCTGTGGTATCATTGCGTTTCTCCCCGCCGCCGCAAAGCCGCCCCCTGTTCAGAGACAGGCTATGCGGGATGTCGCAGCGCTCAGAGATAATCCGAGCGCTGCAATCCGTATTTCGCCATCTTCTCGTTCAGGGTCCGGCGCGGCAGGCACAACTCGTCCATCACATTGACGATGCTGCCCTTGTGACGGCGCATGGTGTTATCGATCAGCATGCGTTCGAATGCCTCGACATATTCCTTGAGCGGCTTGCCGTCGGTGGTCATCACGGGCTCTGCGTCGTCATTCTCTGCCATCAGCAGCGAGGCGATGGTGCCAGAGCCGCGACGGTTTTGCAGGACAGCGCGTTCGGCGACGTTGATCAACTGGCGGATGTTGCCGGGCCATGGGGCCTGCAGCAATTGCGCGGCCTCTTTCGCAGAGACTTGCGGGGCGGCGCATCCGTATTCTTCGGAAAACTGCTCTCCGAATTGGGTGAAGAGCATCAGGATGTCCTCTCCGCGCTGGCGCAGGGGCGGCAGGGTGATCTTCATCGCTGCCAAGCGGAAATAGAGATCCGGGCGCAGCACGTCTTCGCAGGTTTTGCCCTGCTCTTGCAGGTTCGAGATCGCGACGATGCGGGTCTCGGCGGGCATGCCTTGCTGGTTCATCCATGTCAGCAGGCGTGCTTGCAACGCTTGTGGCAGTGCCTCGATATCTTCCAGCACCAATGTGCCACCCCGCGCCTCTTCCAAGGCGGGAATGGAACCGTCTTCGGCCGGGCCGAACAGGCGCTTGGCCAGCGCGTCTTCTTCGTGGGCGGCGCAGGACATCAGCACGAATTTGCGCCCCGGCTTGGCCCCGACCGCATGCAGGGCGTGCGCCACCAGGGTCTTGCCGGTGCCGGTTTCGCCGTCGATCAGCACATGACCATCCGCCTGCCCCAGATCAAGGATATCCTCGCGCAGACGTTCCATCACGCCGGAGGCACCGATGAGTTTCTTCATCAGTGTGGAGCCATCGCTGAGCTCACGGCGCAATGCGCGGTTGTCCAGCGTCAGGCGGCGGTTCTGGGTGGCCTTCTTGGCCAGTTCGGTCATGCGGTCCGGGTTAAAGGGCTTTTCGAGGAAATCAAACGCCCCGACCCGCATCGCTTCGACCGCCATGGGCACATCGCCGTGGCCGGTGATCATGATCACAGGCAGGCCGGAATCCAAGCTCATCAGCTTTTTGAGAAAGGCCATGCCGTCCATGCCGGGCATCTTGATGTCACTGACCACCACACCGGGATAATCCTGCCCCAGCGCCTTCAGCGCCTCTTCGGCACTTGGGTAGGTTTCCGTGTCAAAGCCCGACAACGCCAGCCATTGGCTGATCGATTGACGCATGTCCTGCTCGTCATCCACAATCGCGATCTTCATTGCCTGCGCCATACTCAGCTTCCTCATTCTGCGGCTTTTAACTGTTCGCTGACCAGCGGTAACTGGACCTCGAACACTGCCCCTCCATCCCGGCCGTTACGGGCATAGAGCCTTCCTCCCAAGTCGTTGACGATGCCGGAGGAAATGGCAAGACCCAGCCCAACCCCATCGCCGGGGGCCTTCGTGGTGTAAAAAGGCTCAAACAGACTATCCAGATCCTCAATGCCGGGGCCGTTGTCATGCACCGTCAGGGTCGCAAACTGGCCTGCCGTCAGGATCACGCTGATCACGGGATCCTCTATAGACTTGGTGGCGTCCAGCGCATTGCGCAAGAGGTTAATCAAAACCTGATCCAGACGCACCCGGTCGGCCATCACCATAACGGGCGTCGTAGGTAACGAGCGGGTGATGTTGACTTTGCGGCTTTTCAGTTGCGGTTCCATCATCGACAGGGCCGAGGACACGCAATCCCTTGCATCTATGCGCTCTATCGCATCGCCGCCCTTGCGCGCGTAGGATTTGAGCTGCTTGGTGATGGCCCCCATCCGTCCGATCAGATCGTCGATCCGCTGGAAGGACGACAGCGCCTCTTCGGGGCGGCGGCGTTGCAGCAATAACTTGGCCCCGGCGAGGTAGGTTTTCATCGCCGCAAGGGGCTGGTTCAACTCGTGGCTGACACTGGCCGACATCTCGCCTAGGGCGGCCAGTTTGGACGATTGCGCAAGGGTCTGTTCGGCCACTTCTAGGTTCTTTTCGGCCCGTTCCCGTTCGGCGATTTCCCGCTGTAAGGTGATGTTAAGATGGCGAAGTTCAGCCGACTCTTTCTGAAAGAACATCGACCGCGCCAGCGCGCGGCGCGACGACAGGTAAAAGCCACCCGCAAGCAGGATCGCAAACAGCATGATTTCCAGCGCCAGAACCCCGTTCACACGTTCCCGCACAGAGGCATAGGTGGTGAAACTGGTCATGCGCCAGCCGCGAAACGCGATCCGGCTTTCCAGCCGCATCAAGGCCCCGCCGCGATAGAAGGCCTCTGACGGCAGGGCTGTCCAGTCGGCGGTGATGCGGATCGCGCGCTCGATGGCCGAGGGGGCTGATTGTGCCTCTAGGGCCTCGGCCTCGGTCAGCCCACGCCAGCGCGGTTCGGTCGCCAGAATGATCGTGCCTTCGCTGTCGGTGACCAGCACGGCGGCGGAAATCGAGGACCACGTCTGTTCAAATTTGCGCAGATTGACCTCGACCACGATGACACCGATCGACTGTCCGTCGTAATCGATGCGGCGCGAGTAATTAAATTCAATCCGCGAGGTTTCATAGCGAAATGTGGTAAAAACGGTTTCATTCGACCGCAAGGCAGAGATGAAATACTGCTCGTTGCGGTGGGCGGAGCCGATCAGATTGCGGTCGGTCGAGGCCACCACGCGCCCGCTGACGTCCAGCAACAGGATCGAGGCGGCCCCGATCTCGTCCTTGAGCGTGATCAACTGCTGCGAGCTTTGGCTGAAGTCCGCAGAGTTCAGCGCCCCGATCAGCGCCGGGTCGCGGGCCAGCAACAGGGGCACAACGGAATTGCGCTGCAACTCGCTGAGCAGGTTGCCCGAATACAGCGCCTGACGCAGTTCGGCCCGGTTCTTGGTGGATTCCGTGAACCGCGCGGTCAGCATCTGATTTGTGAACCACAGCGTCGCGACAGCCACCGAGAGGAACAAAAACAACGCCACGCGCCCGCCCCATGACATCGACTGTCGGGCGTGCTCAGACTCAGGGGCGTTGTTGTCTGTCATGCAGGCAGATTAGCCGCCCAAGGCGCGCGGCTCAAGCGGTGCTGTAAGTCGAGCCTCAGGCAGGAGCAGCACTTTGCATGACTGACGCGACCAAACCGGTGAACAGCGCGGTGCCGGACAGGTTGCCATGGGCCGGATCAGAGGCGCGCTCGGGGTGCGGCATCATCCCCAGAACCCGGCGGTTTTCGCTGAGGATCCCCGCGATGTCGGCGCGCGATCCGTTGGGGTTGTCGCCATAGGTAAAGGCCACGCGGTCCTGCCCCAGCAGTTGCGCAATCACCGCGTCATCGGCGTAATAATTGCCGTCGTGATGCGCGATCGGCAGGTCCAGCGTGTCACCCTTGGCATAGGCTGCGGTAAAGGCGCTGTCTTGGGTGGCCACCACCAGAGGCACAGGTTTGCAGATGTATTTCAGCCCCGCATTGCGCAGCAGCGCGCCGGGAAGCAGGCCGGTTTCGGTCAGCACCTGAAAGCCGTTGCACACGCCAAGCGCATAGCCGCCCCGTTCCACATGGGTCTTGAGCGCGCCACAGATCGGGGATTGCGCCGCAATCGCCCCGCAGCGCAGATAATCGCCAAAGCTGAACCCCCCCGGCACACCCACCACATCAATGCCCTCGGGCAGCGCGGTGTCCTTGTGCCAGACCATATGCACCTCTGCCCCGGCGGCGCGAAAGGCCACGGCGAGGTCTCGGTCACAGTTCGAGCCGGGAAATACGAGGACGGCAGCTTTCATGGGGCGGGTTCCTTCAGGTCGTGAAATCGGTCAGGTCGTGAAATCGGTGATCACCGCCACGCCGGGCGGAGTCGGTCCGTCAAAGGCGGCAAGTTCGTGCGAGGCTTCGCTTAGGGAGATCCAGCGCGAAAGGATCGGCCACAGATCCACCTGCCCGGTTTCGATCAGGTTCAACAGGCTGGGATAGCGATGGGCGGGCATGCCACGGGTGCCATAGATCGCCAGTTGACCGGAATACACAACATCCATGGGCAGGGTCATTTCGGTGTGGGCACCTGCTGGCATGCCGATCTGCACCATGCGCCCCAGTTTGCGCAAGGACAACAGCGCGTTGCGGGTCGTGGTCTCTATCCCCAACGCCTCTATCGCCAGATGCGCGCCGCCCTCCGTGACCGCATGGATCTGCGCGATCACATCCGGCTCATGCGCATTAATTGCAAAGTCAGCCCCATGGGCGCGGGCATAGGCCAGCTTGTCCTCTGTCACATCGACAACGATCACACGCGCGCCAAGGGCACGGGCCAACATCAGCGCCGACAGGCCAACGCCCCCTGCCCCCCAGATCACCAGCCACTCGCCCGCCTGTAACGCCGCACGTCCGGTCAGCGCATGCCAAGCGGTCGTGACGCGACAGCCAAGCGCGGCGGCAAGGGCGGGATCTATCATGTCGGGCAGAGCGGTCAGGTTAACGTCCGCATGGGCCACGGCGACCTCTTCGGCAAAGGCACCCGGAGCGGTAAACCCCGGCAGGATCTGCGTGGGACAAGTGGTCTGATGGCCAGATTGACAGGCCAGACATTGCCCGCAGGCCAGAATAAACGGCGCAATAACCCGCGCGCCGACTTTCCAGCGGGTCACATTTGGGCCGACCGCAATCACCTCTCCGCAATACTCATGGCCGGGGATATGGGGCAGCGCGATGTCGCTGTCTGCCCCCGTCCACGCGTGCCAGTCACTGCGGCAGACCCCGCAGGCCAAGACCCGCAACACCACGCCATCGGCGGGACAGTCGGGGCTGGCAACCGTCGTGATCTCGAGCGGCGCGCGGAATTGGGTGAGGACGGCGGCTTTCATCAGGATTACAGGATTTCGATCTCGTAGCGTTCGATCACGGTGTTGGCCAACAGCTTTTCGCACATGGCGGTGACGGTGGCGCGTGCGGCGTCTGCATCGCTTTCGCTGAGGTCCAGATCAATGACCTTGCCCTGACGGACGGCCTCGACCCCGTCAAAGCCAAGCGTGCCCAGAGAATGGCGGACGGCCTCGCCCTGCGGGTCGAGAACTCCGGTCTTCAGCATCACATGAACCCGTGCCTTCATTTCCTGCGCCCTTTCGATGTGTGTCTTTAGAGAATGCCCGCGACGAACCGTATTCGGGCAGGAAATGCAAGCGCGAAATAGCAAAGGACCGGCCAGATGGCCGGTCCCGTCAGAGCAAAGACTTGCAGTCTGTGCCCTATTCCTTGTTGCCACGACGCACAACACGACCTGCATCGCTGTCGATCAGGAACGCTGCCTGACCATTGCCCCGCATATCGTTGTTCTCAAAGCGCCCGCGTCCGCCTTCGTGGATCCAGGCCGCCTGATAGACATTGCCGGTGATCGTGTTGCCGCGCACGGTTGGATTTGCGCCCCCCTTGATCTCGAACCCGGCATAGGCATTGCCGCTGATGGTGTTGCCCTCCAGCAGGCCACGCCCGTTGTCATGGACAAACACGCCGCCCTCGCCATTGTCGCGGATCACGTTGCGGCGCAGGGTCGGGTTGGCCCCGCTTTTGATTTCGACGCCGGACAGCTTGTTGCCAGAGATCGTGTTATCCTCCAGCACCCCGGCGGCGTTGGTGTTAAAGAACACGCCACCCTCATTATTGTTGAAAATCTCGTTGTTGCGCACAAACGGGTTGCCGCCTAGCTTGATTTCCAAACCGGCAAGCGCGTTTTCAAAGACCCGGTTGTTTTCGATCACGCCGGTGCCGTTCTGCTGCACAAAGATACCGCTGGCCTTGTTGTTGCGGAAATCATTGTCGGTGACCACGGGATTTGCACCATCCTTGATCTCGATCCCGGCCAGACCATTTTCGTAAAACTGGTTTTTCTCAAGGATCCCGAGACCGTTGGTGTTCACGAAGACACCGGATTCATTGTTGTTGCGGAACAGGTTGTTGCGG
>CALGTJ010000748.1 GCA_937901435.1 uncultured Rhodobacter sp.
CTGCAATCGATTGCGTCGCGCAACGTCAACCCGATGCAAAACGTCGTGGTCTCGGTCTGCGGATTTCGCACCGAGACATATACGTACAATGTGATCCCGGACTCTGTGCTTTTGCGCGGCACTGTCCGGACGTTTGAGCCCGCCGTTCAGCGGCAGGTGCGCGACAGAATTGACGCGCTGGCCACGGGCACGGCGGCGGCCTATGGGGCGGTGGCCGAGGTCAGTTACGTCTTGGGACCGCCCGCGCTGGTGAACCACGCACGCGAAGCCGATCTTGCGGCAGAGGTGGCCCTGTCGATCTCTGGTGTCGCCCACCGCGATCTGGAACCGACAATGGGCGGAGAGGATTTTTCCGAGATGTTATTGGAACGCCCCGGTGCCTATCTTTTTATCGGCAATGGCGACAGCGCCGATCTGCACAACCCGTCCTATGAGTTCAATGATGAAGTGATCCCCGCAGGGTGCAGTTGGTTTGTCACGATGGCAGAACGGCGAATGCCATTGGCGTAGATGCGGTCCTGACTGGTCTCAAAGCGTGTCAGGATGACGGGCTCTTTTGGAGTTGGGGGGGTCTTGCCCCTTAGTTCCTTAGGCGCGCAGCCGCGCCCCGGACGGATCGAAGGCCGGTTCGGCCAGTATCCGTGCCACATGGGGTTTGCCCAGAATGGCCACATGAACGGTGCGCCCCGGTTCGTAGAACTCGGATTTCACATAACCCAGCGCCAGTGATTTGTTCACCCAATACCCATACGCCCCCGAAGAGACCTGACCGATGGGTGTGCCATCGGGCAGAAAGATCGGCTCGCCGCCGCTGGCATCGGCTGTGACGGCGTCGATATCCAGCATGACGATCTGCTCTCGTTTGGGCAGGTCTGCAATGGCCAGCCACGCCGCCTTGTTCAAGAAATCCTTGTCGCGTTTGATCAATCCGTTCAGCCCGCTCTCCTGTGGCCAGTATTCAGGGCTATATTCACGCCCCCAGCTGCCATAGCCCTTTTCGATCCGCAGCGAACCAAGGGCACGGCTGCCCACGGGGCCTGCGCCAAACGCCTTGCCCGCCTCGATCAGCGCAGAGTACAGCGCCCCCTGATCTGCCTGCGCACAGTGCAGCTCCCATCCCAGATCGCCGGTGAAACTGACCCGGATCGCAGTGGTCTCGATGCCTGCGACTGTCAGACGCTGCGCGCGCATGAAACGGAAATCCTGAGGGGCAAGCGAAGTATTTGTGAGCGTCTGAAGCATGTCGCGCGCGCGTGGCCCGGCCACGTTGAAGCCACATAGGGCCTCTGTGCGGCCGGTGAATGCGGTGCCGGCGGGCAGGGGAACGGCCTTGAAAAACCGTTGGTGAAACCGCTCTGCCATGCCCGATCCGACGATCAGATAGTCATCTTGTGCAAGGCAAATCACGGTGAAATCACCCGCCACCCCGCCACGTTTGCCGATCAGCGGCGTCAGGCAGGTCCGGCCCGGTTCCGACGGGATGCGGTTGGCGAAAAGCGCGTTCAGCCACGCCTGCGCGCCATCCCCCTTGACCTCGTATTTTGCAAAGTTCGAGATGTCGATGATGCCTGCGTTGTCGCGTAACATGCGCACTTCGCGGCCCACAGGACCCCACCAGTTCTGGCGGGTGAACCCGATGGTTTCCTCGGTCGGCTCGCCCTGTGCGGCGAACCAAAGGGGGTGTTCCCAGCCGTAGTTCAGCCCGAAAACCGCGCCCATATCCGTTTGCATCCGGTAGACGGGGCGGGTGCGTACGGGGCGACCTGCGGCGCGTTCCTCATTGGGAAAATGGATCTTGAAGCGGTGGGCATATTGGTCCTGCACGCGCGCCTTGGTAAATGCCTTGCCCGCCCAATGGCCGTAGCGCGCCATGTCCCACGCGAACATGTCCAGCGTCGGTTCGCCCTCGATCATCCATTCCGCTGCCAGCTTGCCCATGCCGCCGTTCTGGCTGAACCCCGGAATGATGCCGTTGCAACAGAAATAGCCCGTCAGTTCCGGCACCGGGCCGAACAGGACCGAACTGTCGGGCGACCAGATCATCGGGCCGTTGATGACGCGCTTGATTCCCGCCGTGCCCACAACAGGCACCCGGTCGATGGCGCGCATCATGTTCTCTTCGATCCGCTCAAGATCATCTGCAAACAACTCGTGGCCAAAGCCCTGCGGTGTGCCGTCTTCGGCCCAGAATTTCATGTCCTTCTCATAGGCGCCGACCAGCAGGCCCTTGCCCTCTTGCCGCAGATAATATTCGCCGTCCCGGTCCGCCACCGATGGCAGACGTCGATCCAGCGCGGCGATCTCGGGGATGGTTTCGGTCACGAAATACTGATGCTCTGTCGGGATCAGGGGCAGCTCTATTCCTGCCATGGCCGCCACCTCGCGCCCCCAGAGACCTGCGGCATTGATCACCCAAGGCGTGCGGATATCGCCCTTTTCAGTGCGCACGATCCAGGTGCCGTCGGGCTGCGCCTCGGTTCCGGTGACCGGGGTGAAGCGGTGGATTTCCGCCCCCCGTTGCCGCGCGCCCATGGCATAGGCATTTGTCACGCCCGATGGATCGACGTTGCCGCCATCGGGTTCGAACATGATACAGCGGATGCCGTCGAAATCGACCAGCGGATGCAGGCGTTCGGCCTCGTCCAGGCTGACCTCGTGAAAGTTCATGCCATAGCGTCGCGCCTTTGCCTCTTGCAGGCGCAACTGGTGCTCACGCGCCTCGGTCTGGGCCAGATACAGCGAACCGGGCTGGAACACGCCACAGCTTTGGCCCGTCTCGGCCTCGAGTTCCTTGTAGAGGTTCATCGTGTAATGCTGCAAACGGCTGATATTGGTGCTGTCATGCAGGCCGTGGATATTGGCGGCGGCGTGCCATGTCGACCCGCTGGTCAGTTCAGAGCGTTCCAGCAGCACCACGTCGGTCCAGCTCAGTTTGGTCAGGTGATAGAGGATAGAGCAGCCGATGACGCCACCGCCGATAACGACTGCTTGTGCGTGAGAGCGCATGTGTTTTGCCTTTAAACGGAAGAGTGGATGAGCAGTGTCCCAAGGGGCATCAGGATTGCGTTGCGGTCGTGGAAGATCGGGGTCAGCCAGCCGCGGTCCCTTGCAGGGGCTGCGGCCAGCAACAGGCGCGTATGTTGGATCTGGGGCACTGAAAACACCTCGTCTTTTGCGCCGGGTTCGACGTCGGCGCCCTGAATCATCACGGCGATGTCTTCAGGAATAGCAGAGACCACAGCAATGTCATGTGTGATGAAACGCTTCGAGTTGTTCTTTTTTCTCGCTGCAAGTTTCTGTCCGCAAGTTTGCCTCTGCAAGCGCGTCAGCCTGTTCAGGTCGCCGCTTGCACTATCGAACCCCGCGCTGACCTCAGCTTGTCACAAAGGATCGCGCAGGACCTGTCGCGGTGTTGGCAGGCCTTGGTTCCTGACGTGTCCGTGCCCCGCAGCAATCCCTTGCTATTGCAGTTTCAACCAACCTCATCCGGTGGTGTCGTGACACCGAATGCACCGGACGGCTTGCTGTCTTCGGGGTTGCCGAACTCCTTGCCCTGCAATCCACGGCTCAGCAATTCGCGTATGGCCGCAGCACGGGACGGAAGACGGTGATCAAAGCGCCAGTCGTCGATGGCTTTGATTTCGTCGTCATTCAACATGACTTGCAGTTTTAAAGTCCGCTTGCCGCCTTGATCGCTCATGGAGCCTGTCTCCGTTGGTTGTCAGAGGTGGTCGCGGAATTTCGGACCAGTTGTTAAGGTGGATCGCATGATGA
>CALGTJ010000749.1 GCA_937901435.1 uncultured Rhodobacter sp.
ATGCAGGGCGTGGCGGAAAACAGCGGTTTCACAGGGTTATTGCGGGTGTCCAGCTGCCCTCCTAATTTTAGTTATCAGAGACGTAAATCATGACCATTTAAAAACCCACTAGGCACACTGTACAAAAACTGGGTTTCCGTATGCGATCCCGGCTCACTTTGTATACAAAGTTCACTCTACGACAACACCAAAAAAACGCACGGAATTAGAATATTATTGGAAAAACAGCCGCTTCACGTACAATGCACGCCTGGCTTGTTTTCTGTCAAGTGCCGAGGTAAAATGGTAATTTATGGAATTCATAATACAACTATTGCGTGATTTGAGTTAACCTTTGCGTAATTTTCAAAAACACTGATGTCGAATTAAAATAATATGAAAAATTTATAAAAATTATTATTATTTTGGATTTAATTGATTTCTTTGGTAATGATTTTTATTTTATATTATGAAAGAGAGAGAAATTGTGAACCTATTCTCCCGTTTTGATACACTTTAGCTTAAATTTCAGAAATATGTTTCTCTCAACACCCAACGTGCGCTTCGATATGGAATAAGCGATATCTTTGGTGGTATCAGACCTGAGTTTCCATTTTTTTCATCCTGCACTTTGGTTCTCACTGCCGCGCGCCCCCCCCTCTTTGGCAGGGCACAGATAGGCCGGCAAAGGGTCAAGCTGCTAACGCATCCCCGGTTGGGAATGCGTTAACAGGTCAAAACGCAGTGACCAGATTTCGGTCACGCGGTGATTTCACCCGCTTTTGAAATGTCATCTTCGAACATCGCGATCAGATCGGCACCAAACCGTGCTCTGGTCTTTTCGACCTCGGCGCGTGTGGCGGCGGTAAAGGCCGCGCGTTCATCAGGGGTAAGGTCTATCAACGCGACGCCCTCCTCGAGCAACGCCTTTGTGCAGATCGCATCGTCTTCTTCTGCGAAACGGCGTTGATCCCGTGTGGCCTCTTCCATCGCTTGCCGGACTGCTGTGCGGATCTCTTCGGGCCAGCTTTCGACCGTTTTGCGGTTGAACAGCACCAAGGCCACGCCCAACAGATGCCCGGTCAGAGTGATCGAGCGATGGGTGTCATGCAGGCGGAAATTGTAGATGTTGGTCAGGGGATTTTCCTGTGCATCCACAGTCCCGTCGGCCACAGCGGCGGGCAGGTCCCGCACATCAATCGCCATTGGTTCAAACCCCAGCGCACGAAAGACGCGCCGGTGATCTTCGCTGGCAAGCGTGCGCAGTTTCAGGCTTGCACAGGCGGCAGGCGTGTTCAGCCGCCCGCCGCGTGACGAGATATGGCGCAATCCGTTGTCCCAATAGCCCATCACCGCATAGCCAGTATTGGCCTCGATCTCTTGCTTGAGGTGCTGGCCCAGCGAGCCGTCCAGCACCGCATAGGCATGTGCGCGAGAGGGGACGGCGAAATGCTGGTCAAACAGGGCGAGTTCGGGCACACGCTCTGCCAGATAGCTGGACGAGAAATAACATCCGTCCAGTTCCCCGCTTTCGGTCATCGACAAGAGGTCTGACGCTTTATGCCCGTCCGATACGATGTTTTGACGGAAGTTAAGCCGCGCGGCCCCGCCGGACAACCGCTCTATCGCGGCGGCAAGCGCGCGCGCGCCGCGGGTGTGGACGGAATTGTCGCCCTGATAGCCGCCAAATGTGATCTCTATGGTCATCCCAGCAACTCTTTCATCAAGTCATCGGGATCGGCGGGCAAGGCAACGGGAACCCCACGCTTCGCCGAGACATCCATCGCCATGGTCATCATCAGGTTGCGGTGCCCGTCTGCGGCGGTCGCATGGGGCGTGGGCTGGCCGGTGTAGATGCGTTGATACCAAGAGTTCGTCTCTTCGCGCATCGGTCCCCACAGTTGGCCGCCCTGAATGTCACCGGGCGGATAGCTGGTCAGGAAATCCACATGGCGCGCGGGCGGGATATAGCCATCGGGCACATAGCCGCCGCCCTGTTCAAAGTTGCTGGCCAGAACCGTGTCGCGGTGGGTGTCTTCGATGTCGATGACGCCCTCGGTGCCGACAATCCCGATCTCGATCCCGTAAACCGCACCCGGCCAGACCTCTGGCAGGGCCCATGATATGTTCATCGACCAGATCGTGCCAT
>CALGTJ010000750.1 GCA_937901435.1 uncultured Rhodobacter sp.
CCGGTTTGAGCCCAAACTACGGATTTGTCGCAACGCGGCGAAGGTCTGGTTTCGGCAACATGGAGTGTTCGATTAGGGTTCTGTTTGCCTTCGGGTCAAAGTGGCCAGCTCACTCCAGAAGATCAAGTTCCTCAACAATTGCGTCAAGCGTATCGGCCCGTTGTTTTACGGCGACAGCGTTCTTTCCCACATACGCTATAGCAAGCAGCCGCAACATTGACACGACAGTCGCATGGGTATTCAGCATACCATAACTCGCAACGTGGCATGGCAGGACTGTCTCAGAGAAGCGCTCTGCTTGGGCCTGATAGCGATGATCCGTGATTGTTATGATCCGAAGTCGCGATGTTCGCGCATAGGCCAAAAGAGAGCGCAAAAGCTTTGGACGCGTCTCTAACGTGACAAGGACAAGTGCATCACGCGGGCCCATCATTGCCAAATCGCTGGTCCAATCCTGACCCGCACCATCAATATAATGAACATCATGGCGCAGTCGCGAGAAGAGGGTTTTTCCAATGCGTGCGACACCATCTTCAGCACCAAATCCCAAGAACCAGACGCGTGGCGCGGTTGAGAGGATTTCAGCAACCTCCGGCAGACGGTCAGAGCGCAGCTCTTCAAAGGTTCGGGTCAAATTGCGCAATTCCAAATCCAGATGGTCGACGATTGATCGACCAAGAATGACTTGGTCTGACGCCTGTTCTTTTTGGGAATAAGGCTGGGTTCGGTCGCGTTCTTCCCGCGCTTGAAGACGAACCTCTTCAAAATCGACATATCCTAAACTGCGGAAAAAACGGGCAGTTGTCGCTTTGGATACACCGGCCATATTTGCGAGTTCGGTTGCGGTGTGGGTCTCTATAATACCCTGATTTTCAACCAAAACATTGGCAATTTTCTGCTCGCTACTGGTCAAGCGCGCGTGCTTTTCGTGTATGCGAAGGATGAGTCGTGAAGCCATAAAAAGGGAATATCCTGTGTCGCGTTCAGATTCAACTTGACCTATGAAACAAAAGTTTCACTATTATGAAACAGTGAAACGCAGGGGAATCGCAATGTCTACTTCAAAGATCGTCCGGGAGCGGATCTGGACAAAACTGCATGATGTTGCAAAGCCGGATACGCGGTTTCATTTGAATTTTGCCGAAGTGATCCCGGATTTCGAAGGATCCGAAAAAGCGACCGACCTTTTGGTTGCCGAAGACGCTTACGCTGAATCAAACTTTGCGTTTATCACACCGGATAATTGCCTTGCTGACTTGCGTCGACGGATGATCGAAGACGGTAAACCTTTCGTCATGTCCACGTATGGTATTTACCGAGGTTTTATTTTGCTTGAGCCAAAAAATGTTCCGAAAGGTGCAGCACTCTACGCGTCTTGGCTGGACGGAATGGAACACTTCGGCACTCCGATTACATTAGAAGAAATCGCCAAACGCGGTCGTTTCGATCTGATGGTGACCGGCGCGTCCGCTGTTTCAAAGAATGGCGTTCGGTTCGGCAAGGGTCATGGCTTCTTTGATCTGGAATGGGGCATGTTTACGGACCTTGGCTTGGTCGATGAGACGACGCCTGTGATTGCGGTTGTCCATGACGTTCAGCTCGTCGAAGATCAACTTCAGCCATCCGAGACGGACATTCTGGTCGACAAGATCGCGACCCCCTCAGAGATGTACACCGTTGAACGTCGCGCCAAACGCCCCAACGGGGTGAAATGGCCGCTGCTAGACCCCAAACAAATTGCTGAAACTCCACCGCTGCAAGAATTGCAGCGCATCCAAGGCTTAGCCTGAACCCATCCAACAGGAGACGAATGACATGACTTTGAGATTAAACCGCCGCCACTTTTTGGGCACTGCTGGTGCCGCTGCCGCCGCTTCTTCCATACCAATGCGGGCGATGGCTGCAACGCCAATAACCATGCAAGCCGCATGGATCAACGACGCCGAATTTGCGGGATACTTTCTGGCGATGGATCAGGGCTATTACACGGACGAAGGGCTGGATCTCACGTATCTTTCCGGCGGACCCGACGTGATTCCCGAGAGCACAATCATTGCAGGGCGAGCTGATCTGGCGCTGACGACACCGGACACAACAATCAAAGCGATTGTTGATCAGGGTGCCCCGTTCAAGATCATCGGCGCACAATACCAAAAGAACCCGATCGGAATCGTGTCGTTGGTTGGTAGCGGTATCAACTCACCTGCAGATCTGGTCGGCAAAACCCTTGCCGTGCCACCCGTAAACGTGATTTCCGTCGAAGCCATGCTGAAGTTGAACGACATTGATCCCGGTGACGTCAACATCGTGCCTTACGCTTATGATCCGACACCACTGATCAAGGGCGAAATTGACGCGAGCCTCGATTTCACGACGAACGTGCCTTACACAATCAGCCTTCAAGGGGTCGAGGCGACGTCGTTCTTGCTGTATGATTTTGGCTACACGACCTACAATGACACCGTCGTGGTGACTGAAGAGGTTCTTAGTACCAAACGCGCTGAACTGGTGGCATGGCTGCGCGCAAGTCGTAAAGGCTGGATCGAGAACAATGTTGATACAGCCCTTTGGCCGGCAAAGTGGGCAGACACTCATTTCGCGGGGACAGGCCGGACAATCGACAACGAAGTCTTCTTCAACGAAGCACAGAAACCATTGATGGAAAACCCAGCGGGTATTTTTGCAATGACCGAAGAAGGCATCGACGCAAACCTTAGCGCATTGGCCGAAGTCGGCATCAATGGGTCGCGCGATATGTTCGACACAACCTTGCTAGAAGAAATCTGATGCCGACCCCGGACGGGATTTCCCTTTCCGGGGTCCATAAGACTTTTGAA
The DNA here is from genome assembly GCA_937901435.1 of uncultured Rhodobacter sp. The sequence goes on from CALGTJ010000750.1 coordinate 2,838, forward strand.
GGACGTGGAAAGACGGTAAAGGCGTTGCACGATGTGACGCTGATCTGTCCACCTGCGTCCTTCACTGCTGTGATTGGCCCGTCAGGCTGCGGTAAATCCACAGCATTGCGCGTCGCTTTGGGTCTAGAAACGGCAGATGCAGGAGAGGTTTTGATCAACGGTGAAGCACCGATCAAAGCTGCAAAATCGGGCAAGACAGGCATTGCGTTTCAAGACTCTGCATTGCTGCCATGGCGCAGCGTACGTCGTAATGTTGAGGTGCCGCTTGAGGTCATTGGCCTCAACCGCAAAGCGCACGCGACCCGCGTGCAGGCGATGATCGATCTCGTTGGATTGAATGGGTTTGAGAATTCACTCCCCTCAGAGTTATCAGGCGGCATGCGCCAACGTGTGGCCATTGCCCGCGCGCTTGTTACCGAACCCAGCGTCTTGTTTATGGACGAACCGTTTGGCGCATTGGACCAAATATTGCGCCGTCAAATGAACGTCGAATTGCAGCGTGTCTGGCAGGAAACAGGCTCGACGGCGCTGCTTGTCACACACGGAATTGATGAGGCCATTTTTCTTGCCGACCGCGTTGCTGTGATGCACGCGAACCCCGGTCGGATCGTCGAAATTATTGATGTGCCTTTTGCGCGTCCCCGTCATCCAGACTTATTCTCAGATCCAGGATTCCATGCTTTGACAGATCGTATCGCTTCGGTGCTGCATGGCTAGGGTGCCGACAGGCCTGCGCAATGTTGCGATCTTGCTTCTGATCTGGGAAATCGCGGGCCGCATGGATCTGGTCGCCAGTGGTGCCTTGCCGGGGTTTAGTGAAATCCTGATCCGGCTTTGGGAAGACCGCGCAGATTATCCGCGCCATATCTGGGCGACACTTTATGCCTCCGGCGTCGGTTTTCTGATTGGCAATGCGATTGCGTTGATGGCGGGGGTGGCTTTCGCGATGTCGCCAACACTTCTGCGCCTCTTTCGCGGCGTGAATATCGCCGTTTTTGCACTACCACCGATCGCGATTGCCCCGATCCTTGTGCTGACCTTATCGGGCATGGCACCCCGTATCGTCCTTGCAGCGTTGGCGGTCTACTTCGTGACCATGACAGCCACGGTCATCGGGATAAGCCAGTCAGACAGCAGGGCAAGTGACCTCGTGAAGGCTTATGGTGGTGGCCGGTGGCGTATCCTTTGGCTGGTTCAACTGCGCAGCGCTTTGCCCACCATTATTACCGGCTTCCAGATTGCTGCCCCCAACGCTGTATTGGGGGCAATTCTGGCCGAGTTTGGCGGTGGCGGGCGCTGGGGACTTGGAACCTATCTGCTTGGATCGCTTGGTCGAGGAGAGCCAGACAGGCTTTGGGGCATTGGCCTGATCGCAACTGCAATTGCAGGATTGGGTTATTTGTTCTTTGCATTGATTTCACGGCGCTTGATTGGGGCGACGCGCGCTGTGACGTTGAACACTGCCACTCCGATTGGCGAGGCGGTGTCTACATCACCGCTGAAACGGACCATGATGCTGATAGGTATTGTCTCTCTCCCATTCCTTTTGTGGTGGGCCTTTATAGTGCTAACGGGCGTACCTGCGATGATAGGGAAAACACCTTTTGGGGTGATAGATTATCTGTTTTTCGCAAAGACTGCCCCTGTCGCACAAGAAAAGCTTTTTCAGGCATTGTCAGAGACCCTGCCGATGACTTTTGCGGGCATGGCGGCAGGTATTGGCTTTGCCTTTCTGTTGGCAATCTCGACACGGCTGTTCCCAAACGCCATTCGCGCATTCATGCCTGTGGCCCTTGTCACGCAAACGATGCCGCTGGTGGCGCTTACCCCGCTCTTGGTGCTCATATTCGGACGCGGCACCTCTTTGACGCTGTGGGTGACGATCTCTGTGACGTTTTTTCCCGCTTTCGTCACTTTGGCGCAAGGGATCGCATTGGTTCCGCGCAGCGCACAAGATTTACCGCGTGCCTATGGCGCATCTGCTTGGCAAGAAATGCGGATGGTTACGATCCCTGCGTCCTTACCATATCTGTTTGCGGCGACGCGTCTTACTGTTCCAAGGGCGTTGCTGGGCGTGATGATTGCTGAGTGGCTGGCAACCGGTCGTGGACTGGGGAATTTGCTGAATCAATCGCGAGGTTACCTCGACTTTGGTATGATCTGGACTGTTGCATTTGTCTCAGTCCTCTTATCAGTCGTCTTGTACCAGCTTGTTGTAGCGATCGAACGAAAAGTGTTGCGACGCTTAGGCATGCAAACCGCAGAGTGAAGTTATTGAGCCGCCGCCTTGGTCGAAGGAACGCCGCTTCTTACTTCACTCATAATTGCGGAAACAACGTATTTGAATTTGGATTGATCAGAAGAACCTCTTTCAAGAAGCGGCCATTGGCTGCACCTGCAGCGAAAGCCCGCTTCGTCCGCATAGCAGTCGTTGGCGCTTAGCCAAAGTAACGTCTGCTTCATCAGTTAG
>CALGTJ010000751.1 GCA_937901435.1 uncultured Rhodobacter sp.
GGGCTATACCCCCAACCAGCATCCCGGTGGCGCGGGTCTGCCGTCTTATGCAGCTGGAAATCGCGACATTGATGGCGAGGATATCGTGGTCTGGCACACCTTTGGCCTGACGCATTTTCCGCGCACCGAAGACTGGCCGGTGATGCCGGTGGATTACGCGGGCTTCAAGCTGCTGCCAGAGAACTTCTTTGACCGCAACCCGACGCTGGACGTGCCCGCCGATCCCAATGGCGCGCACTGCTGTCATTCCAACAAGACAGCGGCGGAATAGTTGATCGGCGGGCCTTTCCGGGCCTGCCGAAACCCCAAAGCAATAATTTTCAACAGGAGAGACATATGTCGTCATCGCTCACAGGTCCGATTGCCCGCCTTACCCTTGGAACAGCCCTCGCACTGGCCGCCACGCCCGCGCTGGCCGAATACCCCGAAAAGCCCGTCGAATTCGTCATTCCCTTTCCCCCCGGCGACCTAGAGGACATCCTGACCCGCAGAATCGCGGATGAGTTTGAAAAGGAATACGGCGTCGCCGCGGCGGTGGTGAACAAGCCCGGCGGTGGCGGCGGGCCGTTCCCCGGTGCGGTCGAGGTCGCCAATGCCGCGCCCGATGGCTATACCATCGGCTCTTTCGTCTCTGACGTGCCCCTGACCGGGCCAGAGATCGGCATCCCCGACCTGACCCCCAATCCCTTTGAACCAATCGGGATCTTTGTCACCTATCCCTTCGTCATCGCAACCGGGGGCAACGCGCCCTATAGCACGATGGATGAACTGGCGGCCTATGCGCAGGACAATGACGTGGCATTGGGACATTTCGGCAATTTCCTGATCCCGACCCAGATCACCTTTGCGCTGGCCAAGACCAAAGGCTTCGCGTTCGGCTCAGAGGCGGCCTTTGATGCGCTGGACTGCAACACGCTGGCCTCGGGTGATGTGGATGTGATGAACACCACGCTGCAACTGATCCTGCCCTGCCTTGATGACGTCAAGGTGCTGGCCTCAATCGGGTCGTCGCGCATCCCGCTGACACCGGACACCCCAACCGTGGGCGAAATCGAACCCAGCCTGCAACTGGCGCTGTGGAACGGGCTGTTCGTGCATAAGGACGTCCCGCAAGAGGCGCGCGACAAGATCGCCGTGGTGGCCGCGCGGGTCATGGCCTCTGACGGGGCGGCAGAACTGGCCGCGCAGACCGGCGCGCTGATCTATTGGCAGGACGCGGCGGCCTCTGTCGCGCAGATGAGCGCGGATCAGGCGACGATGACCGTGATTGCCGATCTTATCGCCGAATAACCGATCCCGACAGGCGCGTGCGGCACAGCGGCGCGCGCCTGTCGATTGGCAGATTCCTTGCAGAGGTATTGACCTGGATAACAGACGGGCGCTCCTTTTCTGTGCTATCCCACGAAAGCGCCCCGTCAGGGGCGAGAGAGTGACCCGGGCAAATCGCCTTTGGGGATGAAAAAGGAGCCCGAATGCCAAACGATCCATATGAGGCGCTTGGCCTGACCAAATCAGCCACCAAAGACGAGATCAAGAAGGCCTATCGCAAGCTGGTGCGCAGCAGCCATCCCGATCTGCACCCCGATGACCCAGAGGCAGAGAAGCGCTTCAAGGCGATTTCTGCCGCCTATGACCTGTTGAAAGACCCCGAAACCCGCGCCCGCTTTGATGCCGGCGAGATCGACGGGCTGGGGGCCGAACGCCCGCGTCGCCAGTATTACCGCGATTTCGCCGATGCGCCCGAAAACAGCTATCGACAGGGCGGCGGCTTTGGCCCCGAGGTGGACCCGGCCGATATCTTTGCCGAGATCCTGCGCAATCGGGCGCGCTCGGGGGGGGCTGATTTCGGGTCCGGGTCCGGATCCGGGGCGCAATTTGGCGGGCAGGGCTTTGCCGCCGCTGGTCAGGACGCGCGCTATACGCTGAGCGTGCCCTTTATGGACGCGGTGCGCGGCGGCGAGACCAAGATTACATTGCCGGACGGGCAGGGGTTGGCCGTGAAAATCCCGCAAGGTACCGAAGACGGCCAGACCCTGCGCCTGCGTGGCAAGGGCGGGGCGGGCTATGGCGGCGGGCCCGCGGGGGACGCGCTGATCACCATCACGCTCAAACCCCATCCGGTGTTTCGCCGCGAGGGCGACGATATTCTGCTGACCCTGCCGATCACCATTGACGAGGCGGTTTTGGGTGGCAAGGTCAGCGTGCCCACCATCGACGGGCCTGTCGGGCTGACCATCCCCGCCGGGGCCAGTTCCGGGCGTGTTCTGCGCCTGCGCGGGCGGGGCACGGGGCGAGCGGGACAAAAAGCCAAGGGCGATCAGCTGGTCGAGCTGAAATTGGTCGTGCCTCCAAAGCCCGATGAATCTCTGCGCGACTTCCTGAGCGAATGGCGCAAGACCCAGACCTTTGACCCACGCGCGGACATGATGAAAGGGGCCAGCCGATGACAGAGCGTTTTTCCGAAGACGAGGTGGTCGCCACCGTCACCCGCCTGACCCGCCCGCAACTGGTGCGTTATGTCTAGGCCTCTTTTGTGCGCCCCGAAAAAGGCGCGCAGGGCCATGTCTATCGGCGCATCGACATTGCCCGGCTGGAACTGCTGTGCGATCTGTCCGACGATCTGGATCTGGATGAAACCGCCCTGACCGTCGTGCTGTCGCTGATCGACCAGTTGCATGGCGCGCGGCAGGATCTGGCGCGTGTGGCACAAGCGATAGAGCGTCTGCCAGAAGACCACAGGGCCCAGCTTTTGACCGCGCTCAAAGGCGGCTGAGCGGTGTCGATCCGCACGACCGAGTTCAGGGGCCGCCCATGATGGCGCTGTTACAAAACCGCCTGAACGTCGCCCTTTTGGCGATTGCGGGGCTGGGGCTTGTCTCTGGCCTGACGCTTTGGGCGCTGTCCTATGACGTGGCGGCGGTCTGGGTGTGGCGGGCGGGCGTGCTGCCGGTGCTGGTGGCTTTGATCCTTGAAATCCTGCGCAGTCTGCGCGCCGGAGACTTCGGTCTGGATATCGTGGCGGCCCTGTCCATGTCGGCGGCGCTGTTCTTTGACGAGACATTGGCGGCGGCGGTCGTGGCTGTGATGTATTCGGGTGGCAGTTTCCTTGAAAGCTTTGCCGAGGGACGGGCGCGGCGCGAGATGCAGGACCTGCTGTCGCGCGTGCCCCGCAGCGCCACGCTGCACCATGACGGGCAGTTGGTCGAGGTGGCGTTGGACGCCATCGTGCCCGGTGATTTGCTGCTGATCCGTCAGGGTGATGTGGCCCCGGTCGATGGCACCCTGCACAGCGCGCGGGCCACGCTGGATCAATCCGCCCTGACCGGCGAGGCGATGCCCGTGCGCCTGATCAAGGATCAGGACGTGATGAGCGGGACCACCAACAAGGGCGAGGCCTTTGACCTGCGCGCCACGCGCCTGGCCTCTGACAGCACCTATGCCGGGATCGTGCGCCTTGTGGACGCCGCCCAGAAATCCCGTGCGCCGATGGTGCGCCTTGCCGATCAGTATTCGCTCTGGTTCCTGCTGGTGACCGTCATCCTTGGCACCGCCGCGTGGTGGGCCACTGGCGATCCGATCCGCGCGGTGGCTGTTCTGGTCGTGGCCACGCCGTGCCCGCTGATCCTTGCCGTGCCGGTGGCTTTGGTGGCAGGCGTGTCGCGCGCTGCCCGCTTTGGCGTGCTTATCAAGGGGGCCAAGCCGCTAGAGGCGCTTGCACGGATCACGACGCTGGTGCTGGACAAGACCGGCACGTTGACGGATGGACGCCCGCAGATCGTCTCGATCCGCCGCGATGGCGCATGGGATTACGATCAGCTCCTCTATTTCGCCGCCGCGCTGGAACAGGGCACAAAGCACCCGGTCGCTCAGGCCATCGTCGGGGCCGCACAGGCCAAGGGGCTGACCTTGCCCGTACCTTTGGACGTAGTCGAAACACCCGGAGAGGGGATCGCAGGCCGCATCGACGGGCATCAGGTTGTCATCGGGGGCCTTGGCTTTGTCGCGACACAAATCAAGGCCGCTCAACCCGATGATATGTCGCAAAAGGCGGGCGAGGTGCATGTGGCGCTGGCCGTTGATGGGCAGCCCGCCGGGCTGATCGTTATGGCGGACGCCCTGCGCCCCGGCACGGCCTCGCTCCTGCAGGGTCTGCGCGGCAACGGCATCACGCGCATCCTTCTGGCCACGGGGGATCGCGCCGCCGTGGCGCAGGCCGTCACGAAAGATCTGGGGCTGGATGCGGTGCGCGCCGATCTCAGCCCGGATCAAAAGGTGCTGCTGGTCCTGTCAGAGCGCAAGAACGGCCCGGTGATGATGGTGGGCGACGGGGTCAATGACGCGCCCGCTTTGGCGGCGGCTGACATAGGTGTGGCCATGGGCGCGCGCGGTGCTGCGGCCTCTGCCGAGGCAGCGGATGTGGTGCTGCTGGTGGATCAACTGGACCGGCTGCTGCCGGGGCTGGTGGTGGCGCGGGGCGCGCGTCGCATCGCGTTCGAGAGCGTCTTTGTCGGCATTGGTCTGTCCGTTTTGGGCATGATTGCGGCCGCCTTTGGCTATCTCAGCCCGGTGCAAGGCGCCTTGCTGCAAGAGGTGATCGACGTGGCCGTCATCCTAAACGCCCTGCGCGCCCTGCGCATTGATCCAGCGCCTGCGCCAGTTCCAGCGCCACAGGTTTCTTCTTTGGGCTGAAACCGCGTGCTTTCGGGTTTTCAAGGCAGTATCACCAGAGTAACACAACTGGTATGACAAGTGCCTTTGGGGCCAGCGCAGGAACAGGGCAAAGAGATGAGCAGCACATATATTCGCGTGACCTACCGCCTTGAAAGCGAGGGCCGCATAGAGGCACTGGCCGCCAAGATCGCCTCTGATCAATCCACCGGGACCTTCACCGAACTCCCCGGCGAGACCGCAGAGGTCAAGGCCCGCTGCGCCGCCGTGGTCGAACAGATCACGTCGCTGCCACCCAGCCAAACGCCTTCGTTCCCAGGCGCCGGACCCGGCTCAGACTCTGGCCCATACAACCGCGCCGACGTCACCATCGCCTACCCATCAGAGGCCGTGGGCACCGATATCGCCGCTCTCATGACCATCACCATCGGCGGGGTTTTTGCGGTGCGCGGCCTGACCGGCGTGCGGGTGATGGATATCGACCTTCCGCCCGACTGGGCCTGCCATCCGGGGCCGCAATTCGGTATCAAAGGCTCGCGCCGCCTGACAGGCGTGGCCGAGGGGCCGATCATCGGCTCGATCATCAAGCCCTCGCTGGGCCTGCTGCCGGACGAGGCCGCAGAGGTGATCAAAACACTTTGCGCGGCGGGTGTGGATTTCATCAAGGACGATGAAAAGCTGATGAGCCCCGCCTATTCCCCCTTTGAGGCCCGCGTCAAGGCGATCATGCCGGTGATCAAGGATTACGAACAAAAGACCGGCAAAAAGGTGATGTACGCCTTTGGCATTTCCTCTGCCGATCCGGATGTGATGATGCGCAATCATGATCTGGTGGTGCAATACGGCGGCAATGCAGCCGTGGTCAACATCAACTCGATCGGCTATGGCGGCATGTCCTTTTTGCGCAAACGCTCGCAGCTTTGCCTGCACGCCCATCGCAACGGATGGGACATCCTGACCCGCCACCCGGGGCTGGGGCTGGAATTCCGCGCTTATCAGAAAATCTGGCGCCTGCTCGGGGTGGATCAGTTCCAGATCAACGGCATCCGCGCCAAATACTGGGAGCCCGACGACAGCTTTGTGCGCTCCTTCGCGGATGTCATGACGCCGATGTTTCACCAAGACGACCGCGCCTTACCCGTCGTCGGCTCGGGCCAGTGGGGCGGGCAGGCGGTGGAAACCTATCAGCGCACAGGGCGCACGCTGGACCTGATGTATCTGGCAGGCGGGGGAATCCACGGCCACCCCATGGGCCCGGCCAGCGGCGTGCGAGCGATCCGTCAGGCGTGGGACGCCGCGCGCGACGGGATCAGCCTGGCCGAACAGGCCCGAACCCACCCCGACCTCGCCGCATCCCTGTCCAAATGGCAGGATTAATAACCCTGCCATGCCCCTCTGTCGTAATTACTCACCCCCCATTTTGAGAGTGTGCGTCTCAGGCGAGGGTTTGGT
>CALGTJ010000752.1 GCA_937901435.1 uncultured Rhodobacter sp.
CTCAGATGACAGACTTCAAACGTCTACGAGGGCGATAACGCGGCGCTTACATTTCACCCAAGGCACGACGCACATATGAACGCCTTGGCTTGATCCGTGAGCAAGGCACAGGCGGGTTCAACGCTTTGCAGGAAAGGCTGGAAATTTTCGATCCGCTTTGCCAGATCTGGATCAAGGGTCGATATCCGGTTGATACTTTTTGCACGCTGACCACATCACCAGTGAACAAATCCATGTAGCCCACTACACAATCTGATGGATTAATGGACTTTAACCCTCCTCGCAGGAGAGCCGTCATCAAAAGATCAGCCTCTGAAAAACACTCACTTTTTCCCAGTACGAGGCCTATTCGCAAGGATTCCCTAGAATTTCCGCCTCAAAACGGCACCTTCGCCTTGAACGTCATGCTGACCCCGCCGTCCGGGTGCCGCAGTCGCAGGCTCTCAGAATGCAGCATCAGCCGGGGCGCGTCCCGTGCCTCACCCTTTGCATAAAACGGATCGCCAAGAATAGGGTGGCCCAGCACCAGCATATGCACGCGCAACTGATGACTGCGCCCGGTATGGGGTGTCAGACGCACCCGCGTGGCGTGTTCTTCATAACGCATCACGCGCCAATCGGTTTGCGCAGCGCGGCCGTTTTCATGGTCAATCTTTTGCAAGGGACGGTTGGGCCAATCGACGATGATCGGCAGATCAACAGTGCCTGTCTTCGGCTCCAGCTTGCCCCAGACACGCGCGACATAGGCCTTGCGCGTCTTGCGCTTTTCAAATTGCAATCCCAGATGCCGTTGCGCATGGGGCGTCAGCGCAAAGACCATGACGCCAGAGGTATCGCGATCCAGCCGGTGCACCAGCAAGGCATCGGGATAGACCGCCTGAATGCGGGCGATCAGACAATCGGCCAGATGTTCGCCCTTGCCCGGCACCGACAACAGCCCGGCAGGCTTGTCCACCAGCAGGATCTGGTGGTCTGCATGCAGGATCGACAGCGGCACATCAGGCGGCACATAGCTTTCATCCATTTCGGCGCTGTTCCTCTGGCCGTTCCAAGTGGCCCCCGCCCTACCGCGCTATTGGCTTTGCGGCAATCCGTCTTGCAGGTCGTAATAGTCGCCCTTGCCCGCAACAAAGATATGTTTGCTTAGGATAGTGCCCGTCGGAGCCTCCAGAAAACCCATCGAAACTGACAGCTTATCCTCATCCGCCAGATCCCAGAACAGGAACGCCCTGCAAGTTCCACAAAACCCACGGCGCACGTTGTTCGACGATTGATACCATCTCAGACCGTCCTCTTTGGTCAGGCGCAACGAATTTCGGGGTATATGGACAGAGGCCCAGTGATGCCCCGATTGTTTGCGGCATTGTATACAGTGACAGGCCGACACCAACGGTAACGGCCCGTCAATCTCAACCGCAACTGCCCCACACAGGCAGCTTCCCCTGATCATGTAAGCCCGCGTGTCTCGAAGACATCCGCGAGGATGGACGAGAGGCCCACCCGGTCTTCCTCGTCAAACGCATCCGCTTGGTCACTGTCGATATCCAGCACCGCAATCACAACGCCCTGCCAATCAAACACCGGCAAGACGATTTCAGATCGCGTTGAACTGGCGCAGGCGATATGGCCGGGAAAAGCGTCTACATCTGGCACCAATTGCACTTCACGGGTGCGCGCCGCCGCACCACACACCCCACGATCAAAGGGGATCACCAGACAGCCATGCCCACCCTGATAGGGCCCAATTTTCAACAACCCCGGCGAGACAACCCGGTAAAAACCCGTCCAGTCAAACCGATCATCGGCGTGATGCAGCTCGCAGGTCACCGTCGCCATCAGGGCCACAGCGTCCGTTTCCGCTTCGGTCAAGGCCGCAATCGTCTTGGCCAAGGCCACGTAATCCGCGCGTTTAGTCTGATCCAACATAACCTAAATCCGTTCAATCGCGATGGCCGTGCCCTCGCCACCACCGATGCAAATGGCAGCAACCCCACGCTTGAGCCCGCGCCTCTCGAGGGCATTCAATAGCGTCGTGATAATACGCGCGCCCGAGGCCCCGATCGGATGGCCCAGTGCACAGGCCCCGCCATTTACATTGACGATGGCATGATCCAGCCCCATCTCGCGCATAAACACCATCGGTACGACGGCAAAGGCCTCGTTCACCTCCCACAGATCCACATCGGCCTTGTCCCAGCCAATCCTGGCCAGTAGCTTTTGCGCCGCCGGGATTGGCGCGGTGGTGAACAGGCCCGGTGCCTGCGCGTGGCTGGCGTGGCCGACAATGCGCGCGCGCACATCAAGTCCCTGCGCCTCTGCCGCCTCTGCAGAGGCCAACACCAGCGCCGCCGCTCCATCCGAAATCGACGAGGAATTCGCAGGCGTCACCGTTCCGTCCTTGCGAAACGCGGGCTTGAGATGCGGGATTTTCTCTGGGCGGGCGTTTCCGGGTTGCTCATCCTCGCTCACCACCCCCTCGCCCTTGCGGCTGCGTACCGTCACCGGCGTGATCTCGTCGCGAAAGGCGTCGTCTTTCTGCGCGCTTAACGCCCGTTCCAGCGACGCAATCGCGTAGGCATCCTGCGCCTCGCGGGTGAATTGAAACGCCTCGGCGCAATCCTCGGCAAAACTGCCCATCAGACGCCCCTTGTCATAGGCATCCTCGAGCCCGTCCAGAAACATATGGTCCTGCGCCTGCCCATGCCCCAGACGCGCGCCCCCACGCATGTTGGGCAGCAGATAGGGCGCATTTGTCATACTCTCCATCCCGCCCGCTATGACCACGTCAGAGTGCCCCAAAGCAATCTGATCATAGGCGATCATCGCCGCTTTCATACCAGAGCCACACATCTTGTTCAGCGTCGTTGCGGGCACGTCTTCGCCCAGCCCCGCCTTGAACCCGGCCTGGCGCGCGGGGGCCTGCCCCTGCCCGGCCGACAAGACATTACCCATAAGCAGTTCTGCAACCGCATCGGCGACAACACCCGCCTGTGCCATGGCCCCGGCAATGGCGACTCCCCCCAGATCAGCGGCCGCCAGATCGCTGAACACGCCCTGAAAGCCCCCCATCGGCGTACGCGCCGCTCCTGCAATCACCACTTCTTTCATTTATCGTCTCTCTGATTTCCATACTTTGGTGTCACGCATACCGAATGGTAACCTTTGGCCTTAGCGTGACGGCTCAGATATATCTTAGGAGAGCGTGATGCATTTGGACAGTGAGCTTTATGGAAACGTACTGGTCGTGACCGCCTGTGATCCACGAATTGATGCGGCTGTTGCGGTTCAGTTCAAAGATAAGCTGCGCGAATTGGCCGAGGGCGGTCCGGAACGCGTGATTCTGGATCTCAGCAAGGTCGATTTTCTCGACAGCAGCGGACTGGGCGCTGTCGTGGCCTCGATGAAACTGCTCGGGGTAGAGCGTAATCTCGAACTTGCCGGACTGACACCGACCGTTGCAAAAGTATTCCGTCTGACGCGCATGGATACGATCTTCACAATTCATACGTCAATTGCGCAAGCCATTGACAGCTACGCTAATGCCTCTTGAACCATTAAAATTTTCTACCGACGCGGCGGATATTATTTTGACAAGGATCCGGTTCCGGGCAAATCCAATGGCGGTTCGATCCGCATTGGAATATGCCAGACAATCCTGGCACGGCGCAGGTGTGGACCCTGGGATTTGCAGCACGGGCGAGCAGGTTCTGGCAGAAGTGCTGAACAACGTCGTGGAACATGCGCAGGCCGGACGTCCTGAAGGACAGATAGAACTCGATACCCGGCTGGGAAATGACGGTGTCATCTGTGCGGTCCGCGATGACGGTGCGGAAATGCCAGACCAACAGCTGCCTTTGGGAAAACTGCACGATCTCACGATGACACTCAATGACCTGCCAGAGGGCGGGTTTGGATGGTACATCATCCACACTCTGACGAAAGACCTGTGTTACGAGCGGAAAAACGGCTGGAACCGCCTCGAATTCAGGATCACCCAAGATCACGACCCCCTTCCGTAGCTTGATCCGCTGCGCAACGAAAGACGCTTTGCCAGTTGCGCTTTTCATCTTAGAGACCCAGTTGAAAGCTTTCGATACCACAAGATCTGGCCCAAATTCCGGCCCAGAAATCGCCCGAATGTTTCTCTGAATGGCCCCATTTCGATCCCATCGCGGTAATTACTCACCCCCCATTTTGAGAGTGTGCGTCTCAGGCGAGGGTTTGGT
>CALGTJ010000753.1 GCA_937901435.1 uncultured Rhodobacter sp.
GACCCGCGTGCCCCCGTCCAACGCGCCGTAGACCAGCCAGCCCGCCGCGCGGTTCACAAGCAGCGTCGTCACGCCAAAGCCATGGCGCATCAGCACCCGCGTCTGGATCTGGCGCGCGATGTCCCATGTGCGCAGGGTCCCATCCGCAGAGCCCGACACAAGGGTCAACGCGTCAATCCAATCCACCGCATTCACCGGCGCGCCATGCCCGTTCAGCCAGCCAAGATGCGCGCCCGTCCGGGCGTCCCACAGCCCGATTGCCCCGCCCCATCCGGCAGAGGCCAAAACCCGTCCATCAGGTGACACGGCCAGATCCTTGACCTGCCCCTGATGCCCTGTCAGACGATGCAGCGCCACACCGCTGGACAAATCCCAAAGCTCGATCGCAAAATCATCCCCCCCTGAGGCGGCCCGGTCAGGGCCAAGGAAGGTCACCGATTTCACCGCCGCCTCATGGCCCTCAAGCCAGACAACCTCGCCAGTCTCCAGTGACCAAAGCCCCACGGAATTGTCGAAACTGGCCGACAACGCAGACGCACCATCGGCCGACACCTCCAGATCCATCACCGGCCCGCCGTGCCCGCGCAACTCTGTCACCTCTTGCGAGGCAAGCGATGTCGCCACAACGGCTCCACAGCCGACAAGCAAGACGCGCCGCCACATCTGATCACTCCGCCGGGGTGGCGCGCGGCTCTGGCTGGCCCTGTTTTGCCTGAACCTCTTTGACCCAAAGACTATGGTGCTCTTTCGCCCAGTTCAGATCCACCTGACCATCCCCCATGGCATCATAAGCGCCCTCCATCCCGACAGAGCCGATATAGATATGGGCAAGGATCACGGTCATCATCGCAAAGGCCACAATCGAATGCCAGATCTGGCTCAACTGCATTTCCACATGCGGCGCCAACATTGTCGGCAAGGGATCGAACCCGAACCATCCCGGCGCGCCGGTGTCGTTGATCAATGAAAACGTCTTGGCAAACATCGGCAGATCAAAGGGGAACAAAAGCGACAGACCGCTGAGCGAAACAGAGCCACCCAACACAATCACCACCCAAAAGATCATCTTTTGCCCGGCGTTGAATTTGCGCGCCGGCGGATGCTTGCCCTTGCTGAAAATACCACCGCCCTGCAACAACCATGTGATGTCCTCGCGGCTTGGGATATTGTGCAGAACCCACATAAAGAACACCATCACCAAACCCAGCATAAAGGCCCAGCTGGCATTGTTATGCACCCATTTGCTGGCCAACGCGATCGTCGCATAGGTCTCGTGCCCCATCCATGGGATCAGCCCGACACGGCCGAACAAGGAAACCAGCCCGGTGATGCCAAGCAGAATGAACGACCCCGCCAGCAGCCAGTGACCAAAGCGTTCCACAGGTTTGAACCGCTCTATGGTGATGCCAGAGGGCCCCGCCTCGATCATGATACGACGGCGGATCAGATAAAACAGCGCCAAAAGCCCAAGCGTCCCAAGCAGCGCATAGCCCCCATAGACCCGCAGCGGTCCCTCCCGGAAGGTCAGCCATGCCATGCCCCCGTCCTGCACCAAAAGCGCCGCGCCGGGCGACGCATTGCTGGCCGTGATATCGGCAGAGCCATAGCGCAGCGCGCGCCAAAGCTCTGGGTCAGACGCGCCGCCCAGCGTGCCCAGTTGCCCGGTCAATGCCGCGCCAGAGTCATCCCCCGTCGCGCTGCGGCGGAATTCGTAATCGACGGCCTCGCCGCGTTGGCGGGCCAGAATATCCTCAAGCGTCTGCGCCCCGCCCGTCACAGTACGATCAACGGGCAGTGGGGCAGCCTCTGACGTGGCCTCTTGCGCCGAAACAGGCAGCGCGGCCAAGGCCAGGCTCAGGAAAAGGCTGGAAAATATCAGTCGGACGCAGGTCATGGATCTTGTCCCCATAATGGCAGTGCAGGCGTTGGTTTCGCAAAAGAGGGCTTAGATCGCTTTGCGCCAGAGGCAAGTCCTCGCCCCGGCACAGGCCCATTCTCTTGCCTCATAACGAAGAAAGCACCCCGATTCTCATCGGGGCGCTTTAATTCTATCCCAAAGGGCGCGCGCTTAGCCGCCCTTTTGGTCGTAGGCCGTGCCCCAGCCCCATGCGCCAGAGCCAAAGCCACGAGCAACGACGCGCTCGCGGTAGATGTCAGAGACGTCGTCCCCGTCCCCGGCCAGCAGCGCCTTGGTCGAACACATCTCGGCGCAGATCGGCAGTTTGCCTTCCGCGATCCGGTTACGGCCGTATTTGGCAAACTCGGCGGTGGAATTGTCCTCTTCCGGGCCACCGGCGCAGAAGGTGCATTTGTCCATCTTGCCGCGCGAGCCAAAGTTGCCGGCCTGCGGGAATTGCGGCGCACCAAAGGGACAGGCGTAAAAGCAATAGCCACAGCCAATGCAGAGATCCTTGGAGTGCAGGACCACGCCATCTTCTTTTTGATAGAAACAATCCACCGGGCAGACGGCCATACACGGCGCGTCCGAACAATGCATACAGGCCACAGAGATCGACCGTTCGCCGGGGTTACCATCACTGATGGTGACCACGCGGCGGCGGTTGATGCCCCAAGGCACCTCATGCTCGTTCTTACAGGCGGTGACGCAGGCGTTGCATTCGATGCAGCGTTCAGCGTCGCAGAGGAATTTCGCTCTAGCCATATCTCAATCCTCCCTTATACCGCGTAAATTTTGCAGAGTGTGGCTTTGGTTTCCTGCATTTGTGTAACAGAATCATAGCCATAGGTCTGCGCGGTGTTTGTTGATTCCCCCAAGACATAGGGGTCGGCCCCTTTGGGGTATTTGGAACGTCGGTCTTCGCCCTGATAGTGCCCGCCAAAGTGGAAGGGCATAAAGGCAACGCCTTCGGCCACCCGGTTGGTGAGCATGGCCATAACCTTGACCTTGCCGCCCTCTGGACCTTCGACCCAGACCTGCGCCCCGTCGCGCACCCCAATGTTGTTGGCATCACGCGGGTTGATCTCGACGAACATATCCTGCTGAAGCTCGGCCAGCCAAGGGTTAGAGCGGGTTTCATCCCCGCCGCCCTCATATTCCACCAGACGACCAGAGGTGAGGATAATCGGGAAGCTTTCCGAAAAATCCTGCTTCTGGATAGAGGCATACATGGTCGGCAGGCGGTAGAAAGTGCGGTCCTCATAGGTCGGATAATCGGCCACCAGATCGCGCCGGTTCGTATATAGCGGCTCGCGGTGCAGCGGGACCGGATCAGGGAAGGTCCAGACAACTGCGCGGGCTTTGGCGTTACCGAAGGGCGCACATTCATGCAGGATCGCAACCCGCTGTATGCCACCCGACAAGTCGACCTTCCAGTTGGTCTTTTCGCCGTTGATCGCCATGATCGTCTCGCGCTCTTCTGCGGTCAGATCGCTGTCCCAACCCAGATCCATCAGCATCTGCATCGTAAACTCTGGATAGCCGTCCTGAATTTCCGAGCCTTCGCTATAGACGCCCTCGGCCAGCAGATTGTCGCCGTTGCGTTCCACACCATAACGGGCGCGGAAGGTCAGGCCACCCTTAGACACGGGCTTGGACATATCATAAAGGTTGGGCGTGCCCGGATGGTTCATCTCGGGCGTGCCCCAGCATGGCCATGGCAGACCGTAGTAATCGCCATCAGCAGGACCACCGATCGCTTGTAACGTGGTGCGATCAAAGGTGTGCTGGTTGGCCATATGCAGCTTGATCCGCTCGGGGCTTTGGCCCGTATAGCCGACCGTCCACATGCCACGGTTGAACTCGCGGGTGATGTCCTCGATATTTGGCTCGTCCTCGCTGTCCATGGCGATATTGCGGAAGATCCGCTCGGCAAAGCCGAATTTCTTGGCGAATTTCGCAAGGATCACATGGTCTGGCAGCGATTCAAACAGCGGCTCGACCACTTTGTCGCGCCACTGAAGAGAACGGTTCGACGCCGTAACAGAGCCACGCGTTTCGAACTGCGTACAGGCGGGCAAGAGGTAGACGCCGTCCGTACGGTCCTGAAGGATCGCAGACACAGTCGGATAAGGATCCACCACGACCATCATGTCGAGCTTTTCCATCGCGGCCTTCATCTCGACCATACGGGTCTGAGAGTTGGGCGCGTGACCCCACAGAACCATGGCGCGCACGTTGTCGCCCTGCCCGGTGATGTTGTCCTTGCCTTCCAGAACGCCGTCGATCCAGCGCGAGACGGGAATACCGATCTCGTTCATCATCGACTT
>CALGTJ010000754.1 GCA_937901435.1 uncultured Rhodobacter sp.
AGGTGGCGCACCTGCGGGTTGGCAAAGACCTGACCGATGTCGTTGATCTCTCCGGCGGGGACGCCCTCTGCGGTGAAGACCTCGATCCAGTCGGCCGTGCTGCGGGTCTGGGTGATCGCCTCGATCTCGGAGTTCAGCGCATGACGGTTTTCAGAGCGCGCGGGGGGCGTGGCATAACGCGCGTCCTCCAGCCAATCGGTGCGGCTCATGGTCTGGGCGAATTTGGTCCAGATGTTGTTGCCGGTGACGGCGATGTTCATATAGCCGTCAGAGGTCTTGAAGACCCCGGTCGGGATCGAAGTGGGGTGGTTGTTGCCCGCCTGTTTGGGAATGTCCCCGTCCATCAGGTAACGTGCGGCCTGAAAATCCAGCATGAACACCTGCGCCTGCAACAGCGAGGTCTGCACCCATTGACCGCGGCCAGAGCTGTGACGTTCGAACAGCGCGATTAGGATGCCTTGGGCGGCAAACAGCCCGGCGCAGAGGTCAGCCACGGGAATGCCCACGCGCATCGGGCCTGTGCCGGGCTCGCCCGTGATCGACATCAACCCGCCCATCCCTTGGGCGATCTGGTCAAATCCGGGGCGGTCGGCCATCGGCCCATCCTGCCCAAAGCCGGAAATGGACGCATAAATCAATCCGGGGTTGGTCTGGGACAGGGTGTCATAGTCAATGCCAAGGCGCTTTTTCACACCGGGGCGAAAGTTTTCGACGATGATATCCGCCGTATCGGCCAGCTTGCGAAAGGCGGCCAGACCGGCCTCGTTCTTGAGGTCCAGCGTCAGGCTGCGCTTGTTGCGGTGCAGGTTCTGGAAATCGGGGCCAGAGCGGGGACCGCCGAACTGCGCCGTGTCGACGGGGGATTCGATCTTGATCACATCGGCGCCCCAGTCGGCCAGTTGGCGCACGCAGGTCGGCCCCGAGCGCACCCGCGTCAGATCCAGCACACGCAGCCCGTTCAGCGCGGTGCTGGCCATGTTTGAGGCAGCAACCGGGTCGGTGCTTGAGGGGTGTTTGGGATCGGGCATGGGGGCTCCTTCCATGAACCATTCGCTTTGATATGATATATGTGTGCGGACTTCTGATGACAATGTAAATGTTAATTGTTGACAAAATGGCAAGACCCGTAGCACCAAAAGGCATGACGATGACTGCACCCCCTATTGGACCCAGACGCGCGACGCTTGCCGGAGAGGTGCGCGCCGAAATCGAGCGCATGATCGTGGACGGCGAATTGGCAGCGGGCGAAAAGATGAACGAGTTGGCCCTGTCCAATATCATGGGCGTCAGCCGGGGCACGGTGCGCGAGGCGATCCGGTCCTTGGCCGACAGCGGGTTGATCGATCTGATCACCAATCGCGGGGCCTTTGTGCATGAAACCACGCTGGCCGAGGTGCGCAACCTGTACGACTTGCGCGGGGCAGTCTTTGCCATGGCCTGTGCGGCGGCGGCGCGTCATGTGGCCGAGGGGGCAGACGCCAAATTGCCGCAAAAGCTGCAACGCAACATCGAAAAGATGCACACCGCCTATGCGAAGGAAGACACAGCGCGCTATTACGCGCTGAACATCGAATTCCACGACATGCTGCTGGCAGGTGCGCAAAACCCCAAGGCCAAGACGATCTATGACAATCTGGTCCGAGGAATGCATCTGTTCCGCCGCCGGGGCCTGTCGGTCGTCACCAACCTTGCCCGCTCGCTGGAGGAACATATCGCCATAAGTGACGCCGTCAGCGCGGGCGATCCAGAGGCCGCGCGGGTGGCGGCACATTTGCATATCACCTCGGGTCTGGCGCGCTATATGCTGATGCTGGATCAGGATTCAAAGCCGTCCAGCCAAGCGGATGCGCCTTAGACAGAGACAACAGAAAGACCAAAAAGAATGAGCAATCCGCTGTACGAGGCGCTATTGGCCCCCCATGCCGGGCAAGAGCGCCCGTTTCTGCATCTGCCGGACGGCAGCACCATCAGCTATGCCGCGTTTCTGATGCGCGCGGCCCAAAACGCCAATGCCCTGACCGCGTTGGGCGTGCAACCGGGCGACCGGGTGGCGGTGCATATCCAGAAATCCCCAGAGGCGCTGGCGCTCTATGCGGGGTGTTTGCAGGCGGGGGCGGTGTTCTTGCCGCTCAACACCGCCTATACGGCCAAGGAACTGGCCTATTTCGTCGCCGACAGCGGGGCGGCCTTGTTCGTCTGTGATCCGGTCGAGGCAGAGGCCCTGGCCGGGATCGCCGCCGACACTGGCAGCCTTCTGCAGACGCTGGCAGGCGATGGCACGGGCAGCCTTGCCGATCTGGTCGCCACGCAGGCCACAACTGCACCTGTTGCGGCGCGCAGCGAGGATGATCTGGCGGCCCTGCTCTACACCTCTGGCACCACGGGGCGGTCTAAAGGCGCGATGCTGACCCAGCGCAATCTATTGTCCAATGCACAGGCTTTGATACAAACATGGCGCTTTACGGCGGATGATGTGCTGCTGCATGCCTTGCCGATCTTTCACGCCCATGGGCTGTTTGTGGCCTGCAATCTGTCGCTGCTGGCCGGAAGCGCGATGATCTTTTTGCCCCGGTTCGACGTGGACAGCGCGATTGCCCATCTGCCACAGGCCACAGCGATGATGGGCGTGCCCACCTTTTACACACGTCTGCTGGACGATGCGCGGTTCACCAAGGATCTGACCGCCCATATGCGCGTCTTTATCTCTGGCTCGGCGCCCTTGCTGGCCGAAACGCATGAGCGGTTTCAGGACCGCACCGGGCACCGCATCCTTGAACGCTACGGGATGACCGAAACCAGTATGAACACCTCGAACCCCTATGACGGCGAGCGGCGCGCGGGCACTGTCGGCTTTCCTCTGCCCGGTGTTGAGGTCAAGGTTTGCGACCCTCAAACCGGCGCTGAATTGCCTCAAGGCGAGATCGGTGTGCTGGAGGTGCGCGGGCCGAATGTATTCAAGGGCTATTGGCAGATGCCTGAAAAAACCGCCGAAGAGCTGCGTGCGGATGGCTTCTTTATCACCGGCGATCTGTCGATGATCGACGCGGATGGCTATGTGACCATCGTCGGGCGCGGCAAGGATCTGATCATCTCGGGCGGCTACAACATCTATCCCAAAGAGATCGAGATGTTTCTGGATGACCAGCCCGGCGTGCTGGAAAGTGCTGTGATCGGCGCGCCGCATCCTGATTTTGGCGAAAGCGTCGTGGCCGTTCTGGTGCCGGAACCGGGGGCGACCTGCGATCTGGCCGCCATCGAGACCGCCGTGCGCCGCGATCTGGCCGGGTTCAAGCGCCCGCGCCATATTGCCGTACTGGACGCGCTGCCGCGCAACACCATGGGCAAGGTGCAAAAGAAGGATCTGCGCGATCAGTTCGCTGACGTTTTCCGCCCTGTCTCCGGGTAAGAGCGCGTGGTGCCCTGTGGCACTGCGCGCGCTTTCCCCTGCCAACCTCTGATCTATGATTTTCACGAGTCGGGTGGTGCAAAGCGTCGAGCCGCCCGCCCCGTGATTTCAGGTCTGAAAAGGAGAGCCCATGGACATCGCAACCGACCCCGCAACCGACCCCGCAACCGCCGCCAAGGCCATTGTCGAGGCATACCTTGAACGCTCTATGGTGCCAGATCCCGAAGGCGCTGCCGCCTATGTCAGCGCAGATCTGCAACTGACCTTTACGGGCGGGCGTCGGTTTTTGGCACCCTCGGACGCCACCGCCTTTAACGCGAAACGCTATGCCTGGGTCAAAAAGCGCTTTTTGCGCACCGATGCCGCGCTCGACCCGGAAACAGGCGATGTGCATGTCTACAACACCGGCTATCTATACGGCGCGTGGAAGGACGGCACG
>CALGTJ010000755.1 GCA_937901435.1 uncultured Rhodobacter sp.
GAGAGTTTCGCCAAAGCGCCGGCAAGTCCAGCGAAACACTGACCAGAGCGGTGGGCGTTGTTGTCGCGGACAGCGCCGTGGGCAAAAGTGCCATGCAGTAAAATATGGCCGCCAGAACAAAGAACAGGAACCCACGCGCATCCCCCGCCGTGAGGATCATCTGTCCCAGCGTGGTAGCGGCAAGATTGACCATTGTGTAGATGCCAAAGACGCGTCCACGGGAAGATTTTTCCGTACGCTCGTTCAGCCAGCTCTCAACAATCATGGCTGCCCCGGCAAAGCAGAAACCGGACACAGCCCGCAATGGAATCCAGACGTAGGGCGTCAGGAAGATCAGAGAGAGCAGGACTGTGATCGCGGCCAAGGCGCACATCACGCCAAACGCCCTGATATGGCCTACCTTTGCCACGAGAGCCGGTGTTCGAAGGCATCCGGCCACATAACCGATGGCCCATCCTGTTCCGAGCAAGCCAAGAGAGGCCGCCGAGAAGCCTTCCAACTGCCCCCTTAGTGGGAGGATCAAGCCGTTCAGGCCACCTGCCAGAAGCAAAAAGGCAGATCCCAGGAACAGCGCCGTCAGCGGTGCAAGACTACGTAACATAGAGGCGAGTCTAAAGGTGCTGGACGGTGCCCGGCAAGGACGCATCTTCCGGGCCCCTGTCGCCCTGTGGTCTGACTTGGGGGGACACAGCGCCAGCCAGGCTGTGCCCAGTGCCCCAGATGTCGCCGTCCGAAGCTGCCAACGAACGCTCCATTGCCCGGAAATGCCCGTACCAGGCCAGGTGTCAGTTCACAGTAAGAACGATCTTTCCGATATAGCTTTTTTCACCGAAGGCCCTCTGCGCGGCGCCGATCTCACGAAGTGGATAGGCTTCTGCGACAAGCGGCTTGATGTCGCCGCGTTCGATCCGCCGGACCAGAACACCAAAAACCTCGGGCTCCAACACCGTGCAGCCAAAAAAGCTTAGGTCCTTGAGGTAAAGCGTGCGCACGTCCAACGAGACGATCGGCCCTGCGATAGCGCCAGAAACCGCATAACGCCCCCCAGGGCGCAAGACGTCCAACAATGAGGGCCACTTTGGGCCAGCGACAAGATCAACGACGACGTCCACCTGACGTTCGCCAAGAGCCGATAGGTAGTCGTCGTCCCGGAGAAGTGTACTTTCAGCGCCAAGCGCCTTGATCTTGTCAGCCTTTGAGGCGCTTGTGACTGCAATAACCCTCGCCCCCCGGGCGGACGCGAGTTGCACGGCCGCTGATCCGACACCGCCGGACGCGCCGGTCACCAACACGGTTTCACCCGCTGCTACCGCAGCGCGCGTCAGCATGTTCTCGGCGGTGGAATATGAACAAGGGAACGAGGCCAGTTCAATATCGCTCAGATCGCTTTTGATCTTGTAAGCATGGCGCGCGGCAACACGGACAAATTCGGCAAATCCACCATCACACTCCGATCCGAAATACCAAGGCGTCTCTAGGGTGGTCCCATCCACTTCACGAAGACACGGCTCAATAAGGACCCGTTCCCCAATTCGCGCGGGATCGATCTGATCGCCAACGGCTACGATATGCCCGCAGACGTCAGCCCCCTGTATCCGAGGCAAAGACATCGGCTCTCCCAACCAGCCGGTATCTTGGGCATTGGCATCGTTCTTTGAATACCAGCCTATCCGGGTATTGATGTCGGTGTTGTTCACGCCGGCTGCACTTACCCTGACCAAAACATCCCGCTTGCCCGGCTCGGGGACAGGCAGATCGTCCCGCCACTTGAGCATTTCGGGACCACCATGCCCCGTCATGATGATGCCGCTCATCCGGGAAGGCAGTGGCATGAGAAGCTCCTCAGGTGGAATGAATTCTCTTTTCGTCGCAGTAGTGGGTTCACTCTACCCGGTCAACGATAGCGGATCACCAGCGCCAGCTAGATGCAAGGCAGGCAAGGACGTGAAGGCCGACACCGGCGACGCCCACTGAATCCGGCAGAGAGCCCGCCAATCCCCGTTCCGCCCTGCAAATTACCTCTCGGGCGTTCGATCGTGGCTGTCCGTTCATTTGGGCGTGGCATCGCGGATAACATCCTGCGCGGTGCGGGGTGCCATCCCGTAGGCTCTTGCTCGAAGTATTGCATTGGACTGGCGGCATTGGGGGTTGTGCCACAGTTCAACAAGTTCCTACCAGCGTTCCGACGGCTTCTGCCGCACCTGGAACAGGGGCAGATTTTTGACATCAAACGCGAACAATCGACAAGCTACCCACTCTAACGCCGTCCGGCAAATGCACCCTGGCCTTTTGCCGGACAATAAATCTGCCGCTCATTTCGTAGCAGGTCCGCAACTTTCGGAAGTGGTTGTGGCATGGGTCTGTCTTGCGGTGTTCCCAGACGACTTCGCGCTACCTTCCGCCAGGACGGAGATGCTGGCTGTTCCTCGGTACCTTTCATCAGGCATAACAACGTCATAGAATGTCGATGCTTGGCAAGTCGGTGGCCAGAGCCGTTTTGCCCGTCGCGGCCCCCTCTGGGCAGGCCTGACCATCATTATTGAGGAACAACAGATATGACGTCGCCGAGCCATCAGGCCCCAAACTCTCTTGAGGCTCGTGATCGGCGAGCCTTGGTGCACGGGCTGACAAATCTGTCTCTCCATCTCGAAGTCGGGCCCAAAATCATCGAGAGCGGACAAGGCGTCTGGGTGACTGATGGGGATGGCAAAACCTATCTTGAAGGCATGTCCGGTCTTTGGTGCATATCCTTGGGGTATGGTCAGCAACGGCTTGTCGATGCCTGCGCAGCGCAAATGAGCAAGCTCGCCTACTACCACCTGACCAACCACAAAGCGCATCCTGCCGTAATCGAACTGGCTGAAAAGTTGCTCGAGATCGCACCGGTTCCGATGTCGCACGTCTGGTTTGCGAATTCCGGATCAGAAGCAAGCGACTGTGCTGCACGGCTTTGCTGGTACTACTGGAATGCTGTGGGAAAACCCGAAAAGCGCAAGTTCCTCTCGCATGAAAAAGCCTATCACGGGAACACCATTGCTTCGGCGTCGCTGTCCGGGGTGGCGTATGCACATAAGGGCTTCAATCTGCCGCTTGAGGGCTTCCTTCATGTCCGCAAGCCGCACTTCTTTGAGGACGCCCAAGAAGGAGAGACCGAAGCGCAATTCGTAGCCCGCCTTTTGGCGGAACTGGAGGCGCGCATCCTGTCGGAGGGACCCGACACCATCGCTGCATTTTTTACTGAGCCGGTGATGGCCGCAGGCGGTGTGATTGTCCCTCCGGATGGGTACTTTGACGGGCTCCAAGCCCTTTTGAATAAGTATGATATCTTGCTGGTTGCAGACGAGGTCGTGACCGCCTTTGGCCGAACCGGCAATATGTTCGGGACAACGACAATGAAGTTGCGCCCCGATCTGATCGTCTGCGCCAAGGGCCTGACCAGCGCGTATATCCCGATGTCCGCGCTCTTGATCAATGCACGGATTTTCGATGCCATGGTGGAATATTCAGATCGCCTTGGCATCTTTGGACTGACCATGACCTATTCCGGGCACCCGGTGTCGGCCGCAGTCGCGCGGGAGGCCATCGCCATCTACGAAGACCTCGATATTCCTGCACGGTCCGCCGCGCTTGAGGCGACCTTGCTGGATGGCCTGATGGCACGTCTGGGCAATCACCCGAATGTGGGCGACGTCCGCGGTGTCGGCCTGCTCGCCGGGGTTCAACTTGTCTCGAGCAGAGAACCACGTCGGTTCTTTGAGCCATCCGTTGGGTTCGGTGCCCGGGTCGCGGCCCTGGCCGAAGAAAGGGGGCTCATCGTCCGTGCGATCGGAGACACGATCGCCATCTGTCCTCCCTTGATAATCTCAGAAGATGAAATCGAAATGCTCATCGACCGGCTTGGTCAGGCTGTCGAAACGGCCGCTAAAGAGCTGGACAAATAGGTCGGCGTTTCCCGCTGTCGGTTCTTCAGATTGACCTTGTCCAAGTGGCAATGGTCGGTTGGGAACAACGTGCCTCTCTCGACGGCTCTGTTTATGGCGTGGATGCCCACTTCTGATGGCTTCAACAGAGCCGCGTAAAGGTGCCCCTTCATTGGGGCACCCTCAATCGTGATCAGCAAGCTGAAGCAGGCCTTCGTCCAGACGTACAAGTCTTGAGGTTGGAATAGCCGCCCCGACGCAACCTTGCGTTTTATTGAAGGATAAAGTCGCCCGTCACCGTTGTTGGCTGGCCATTATTGAAATCACCGTTAATGATCGCACCCCCAACTCCACCAGCAATGATATTGCTGCCGCCTGCATCCCAGCCACCACGCTGGATTCTCAAGATGAATCCCTCAAATGTTTTGGGCAACTGAGCCGTGGTTCCGCAAAACGAGAAGCACGCAGGTTTGGGGGATTTGGGAACAACAGGTCCCGCGTGTCTCTGGCCCACTTGGGCAGGTACATGTCCACCGATATCAGGTGGAAAGTCAGACTATGGCACCGCCGTCATCAAGCCATGCTGACACAGATTGGTCTGCGCCGGTGAAACCAGACGTCTCTATGAGAATGCTGACGCCTTGTCGGGATTTCGACTTGCTCAGGACCCCATCGTGGCGACAAGAACCGCCTTGATCGTGTGCATCCGGTTCTCGGCCTGACCAAAGACGACCGAGGCCGCGCTTTCGAACACCTCTTCCGTCACTTCCATGCAGTCGATGCCAGACTTCTGAAAGGTTGCCTCACCCACCTCGATGTCGCGGTTGTGAAAGGCGGGCAGACAATGGAGGGACTTGACGCAAGGGGTCTTGGTCTTTTCCGTCACCTCTTTTGTCACGCAGTACGGCGACAAAAGTGCAATCCACTCGTCCCAGACCTCATCAGGTTCGCCCATGGACACCCAGACGTCGGTGTAGACAAAATCCGCACCTTCAAGCCCTTCGGCATGCTTCTCGGTGAGGGTGATCCGGGCTCCGGTAGCCTCTGCGATCGTCCGGCACTGTGTGACGAGGTCAGTGTCGGGCCAGCAGCTTTGTGGGCCGCACAGGCGAATGTCTATGCCAATCAGGGCGGCGGCCACCATCAGGCTTGAGCCCATATTGTTGCCGGCATCCCCCAAAAAGCAAAAGGCGATGTTGGACAGGTGTTTGTGGGTGAACTCGCGCATGGTCATCAGGTCGGCCGGGATCTGTGTGGGATGGAAATCATCCGTCAACCCATGGAACACCGGCACGCCAGAGAACTTTGCCAGCACCTCTGCATTGGATCGTGATAACCTCAACACCCGGCTTGTGCAGGAGGGTGTTGGAGTAGATGTTGCGCTCGTATCCAACGACGACGCCGGGCTCGAGGCACAACAGGTTGTTGGCGTCATCCCCTTGTTCGCGGGCGGTCTCATAGGCATCGCCACCGGTCGGGACGTTGCGCAGTTTCGTGAGGCCAAGGGCCTTGGCCACGACCACAAGAAACGGTTTTTTCTCGGTCTCCTAGGCGACGTCATCGTCCTTGCCGGGGCGTAGGCTGTAGCATTGGATGGCATCGGTCACCTCGGCAAAGACGGTGACCAGATCGCGGTCGCAAAAGGTGAAAAAGGGCCACGGCGTCCGCGACACACTCGCCCATCAGGGCAGACGGCCATCGCGCACGGTGACGTTGACGACGGTCTCCATGGCCGGATCGTATGTGCACTCGTAGATCATGCTACCCCACGCGCCAAAGCCGGTTTGGAACCGGATCGCATCGCCAAACTGTGACCACCAGAACCTTGGAAACTTCAACTGCCAGACGCCGTCGGTCCACTCAGCCGAATACCTCGCCATCCGCTAGACCCGATCCTCGCAGGCAAAGGCGGCAGCGAGGTTTTGGCGATCGCGCCAGCACTGCGTGTCCCCAAGGCAGGCGGCTTCCTCGGCGGCCGCTGCTCTTTCCTCGGCCAGCCACTTGGCTTCGATCCGGTCGACTGCTTCCTGCTCCCGGCGCTCACGCTTGGCCTCGATCACTCCACGTCCTTCCGGTGTCATCTCTGGGACCTCGATGGTTACCGCCAGAAAGACGGTCAACAATGCGATCGGCCCAATGGTGGAGCCGAGCAACAGTAGGGCGGCCGCTTTCCGCCGGCCCGGTCGGAACAGCAGCACGTACAACGCGTGGATGGCGATCACGGTTGCGATCAGAAAGATGATCAAGAAAGCGGCATTAACATATTGGTTTTCCATGGAAAGAGCTTGGTTGGGGGGCGGCCCGTGTTTCCATAGGTGTCCACGACCTTGCAAATTCTTTCGGTGGAACGCGATGCTTCACGACACCTGCGTTAAAGTCATCGCGGAGGGGAGGACAAAGAAAAGCCCTCGCCGCCTGCACCGCCGGGAGATCAGCCAGATCGAGTGCGCGGACTTGGTCGCCGAGTGGGGCAGGATCGTCTAAGAACGAAAAGGTGCCCAAGTTGGGCACCTAAAGCCACCCGGGTCTGGTCCCAGATCA
>CALGTJ010000756.1 GCA_937901435.1 uncultured Rhodobacter sp.
GATCAGGACGAACAATAACAACCGGTGCTTGCAGGATCACGGATTCAAACCTTTGGGCTTGGATTAGTCGTTTTGAGCCCCGAAGTGTGCTGAATGCGGCCAGCGCCAGCATGTCACGAAAGGTCTGGAATTGACCCGCTAGGGCGAGGTCTCTTCTTCTATGTGATAGCCGATTTTTGCTGCGATACGAAATTTTGCTGGGCCTAGTTTTTCAATTTTACCATCGCGACGCATGGCGTGAAAACACTTCCAACTGGTATCTTTATCAAACCTTTCTGCGAGCTGTTTTCGAAGCAATTGCATGATTTCGGGGCCAGAAAAATAGGTCTGGCCTTTCATAAAGGAGAGGTAGACGACCGCAATTTCCAACAGGTCTTGTAAGGCACGCGCATCCAGTTTTGCCGCAAATTCAGCAAAGCTGATGTCTGTGGTTACTTCTGCTACTTTCTCGCTTGGCGCTACGTCAATTACTTTATCAGTCGGTATGTTGGTTGTCCGTCGGCCTGTCTGGTCGCGGTGTTGTACCGTTGGCGGAGCCATTGTTGATGCTTTTGCCTGTGCGGGGCTTGGGGCTTGAGACACAATCATCAATTCGGGCGGCAGCCTCAGGGTAGCGGGAGAGGGCGCTGCTGCCGGTGTTTGCGTTTCGATCAGTGGGTCCGGTTCGGGAGTTTGATCGCTTGCTGTTCCCGCTCTTTTTGAGGGCAGTTCCCTCAAAACAACCTTTGGGTTTGTCTGATCTGCCAGAATCATTGCGAATGCAGATCGCAGCTGAGCCATCACGTTGCGCTGCGTTTTGTTTTCCGGCGCTTCCATTTGGTTGTTAGTCTTATCCAAAAGGCGTGACATGGCCGGGATGTTTTGACATTTATCCCTGTTTTGAGTGCTGTCTTGATCTTTTTGATATCTGTCTTCGGCATCATCTTTCGATGGCAGGGGCGACGGGTCGGTTGTCGTTTTGTTGGTGGCAGAGACGCGGCTCGCTGTGTCGCTGGTATTGACAACATTTGAGGGTCTGTTTTGTGATGGCCCGTCGCGCGGCAGGTCTAATGGGGTATTTGGCATTTTAAACCTTTCAACTCTTGCTCCCGCCGATACATTTGTTGCAATGAGAACCGGATAGGATGGGGTGCTGAGCCACAGTTTGCGCGGGGCCCCCCGCCAGACAGGTCACGTGTCCCTATGTCCAACACATCTTCATTCATAAAGCGGCCCAATCGCACAGCGCAGTGTTCTTTGTGCTTCCCTTTCTTCAAAAGGTTCAGCATCTTTGCCCCGACAACTTTTGGTCTTTATGGCTGAAGTCTGCCTATGAGTTCGTGGCGATATTATGGCGATTTTGTGCGGGAAACATAATTTGGACAAATTTACACATCTGATTCAAACTGACCGGCCGCTGGCACTTGTCGGGAGGGGGGCGTGTGATGCGGCAGATTTGGCTTTGGCCAAACGGCGCAGCAGTTGTTTTGTTGCGGCTGATGGTGGCGCAGATACGTTGTTGGCGCATGATATCACCGCTGAGGCGGTGATTGGCGATCTGGATTCAATCACTGTGCAGGCGCGCAGCCAGATGCCGCCCGACCGACTGCATCTGGTTGCCGAGCAGAACAGCACCGATTTTGAAAAATGTCTGCGTCATATTTCGGCACCGCTGATCTTGGGTCTGGGTTTTACTGGTGGGCGAATAGATCATCAGATGGCGGTATTTCACGGTCTGCTGCGGTACTGTCACCAGCGCTGCATGCTGCTGGGCTCGGAAGATGTGGTGTTTCTTGCCCCGCCGGAGATGTCGCTTGAGCTACCACAACAGACGCGGATTTCGCTGTTTCCAATGGGGGCTGTCCAAGGGACTTCAGAAGGGTTGTTTTGGCCGATTGACGGATTGGCTTTCGCACCGGGTCAAACAATCGGCACCTCAAATCTGACAGAGGGGCCAGTACGTCTTAGGCTTTCTGCAGCTCAAATGCTGGTCATTCTGCCGCGCAACTGTTTTGAGTTTGCGTTCGAGGCGTTGCTGACGACAACGTCTTTATGGCCGGAACACAACGGGGTTCCGGTAGGGTGTTGAGGCGCGGGAACGGTCTGTGCCGCCTGGACGTTGTTTTGCTGACCGGAACTGATCTGGCTTTGGTATTTTAAGACATCCTTGCTGAGCTCGGCGGATGGACGTGGACGTTTACTGGCTGCCCGTTTGGATTATCGGCCAGAGGCTGCGGTTGCTTATTTGAGACGTTCGCGGTGGAAAATATACAGCCCCGAGCCAATGATGATCACAACCCCGGTCAACGTCAGAAGATTTGGCAGATCGCCAAACACCAGATAGCCAAAGCTAACGGCGCTTACCATTTCAAGGTAATGCAGCGGAGCCAGTGTGGCAGAGGGCGCAAACCGCAGCGCGTAAGTGATGAGCAGATGCGACAGGCTGGCAAAGACACCAACACCAAGCAGCCAGAGCCAGGCGATCCCCTCGGGCATGACCGGCGCAAGCAGCGGGCTCAGCGTCGGGTGGTCGCTAAGATGTCCCCAAAGCAAGATAGGCA
>CALGTJ010000757.1 GCA_937901435.1 uncultured Rhodobacter sp.
GATCATATTTCATCGTGTATCCTCCTGATATCAGGCCTATTTCGGCTGCGGGATCATGTGGCGTTCCATGTCCTCGATGCGCCCATAGCGATCTCCGAAAAGCCGCGCGATGGGGTAGTCACCGTTCCAGTTCACATACATCGTCTCAGAATCAATCAACCCATCCCGCGACGCCAATCCAACTGCCCGCCCCAACATGATCGAGCGTTCCGCGCTCAGCGACAGGGCCATCATCCGTTCGCATTCAATCGCCACTGCCGCCTTGGCCAGACGGGGCGGCGCGACCTTGAGCGAGGGGGCCAGTTCCAGCCCCAGCGCCTCAGTTTCGCTTTGATCCGGCGGGTAGGCCGCGGCTGTGCCCACCATCGCCTCGACATCCTCAGCCACCGGGATATTCACCACGAATTCCCCCGTGGCGTCGATGTTGCGTTCGGTGTCCTTGGCCGCCCCATCCCGCCGTTCCAGCCCGAGGATGACCAGCGCGGGGTCCTGCCCGAAGACGTTGAAGAACGAAAAAGGTGCGGCGTTTACAAGACCTTCTGCGTTCACCGTCGTCACCCAGGCAATCGGGCGCGGGATCACCACGGCTGTCAGCAGCTTGTAGCGGTCCTTCGCGCTCAGCGCGTCCAGATCAAGGGTCAACGCCATCAGACCGTCACCTCGACGCCGGTTTGCGCACAGATTCGCGTGTAATGTTCGACCCGGCGGTGGCGGCCAAAGTCAAAGATCGTGGATTTGCCGAAATTGCAGGCGTCCATATCGCAGGCGTGTACGATCAACTCGTCCCCCTCGCCACTGGCGCGCGCCATCACCTGCCCGTTGGGGTCCACGATGATACTGCCGCCCATCAGCGGATGACCATCCTCGTCGCCCGCCTTGGCCACGCCGACAACCCATGTCGAGTTTTGATAGGCCCCCGACGTCATCGACAGATCGGAATGATAAAGCCGCTGTTCCAGCCCCTCACCCGACATCTGGCTGTTCACCGAAGGCGTGTTATAGCCCAGCATCACCAGTTCGACCCCCTGCAGGCCCATGACGCGGTAGACCTCTGGCCAGCGGCGGTCATTGCAGATGCACATGCCCATAACAGTGTCAAGATTGCGCCAGACCGGAAAGCCCAGATCGCCGGGCAGGAAATACCGCTTTTCCAGATGCTGAAAGGCGCGTTCGGTGTCATATTCGGAATGCCCCGGCAGATGCACCTTGCGGTATTTTCCGATGATCTCAGCCTTGGCATCGGTCAGGATCGAGGTGTTGAAATACTGCCCCTCGGGCGTCGCCTCTGCATAGCCAAAACTGATCGCAATCCCAGCATCGCGCGCGGCGTTGAACAGGGGGGCTGTGGCATTGTTGGGCATGGAATGTTCGAACCAGCCATCGACCTCGGCGGGGTCCTCCATATACCAGCGCGGAAAAAAGGTCGTCAGGCAAAGCTCTGGAAACACGACCAGATTACAGCCAGCCCCCTTGGCCTGTGCCAGCAATTTCAGCATCCGCTCGACCACCGCCTCGCGGCTGTGTGCCTTTTGGATCGCGCCCATCTGGGCCGCACCAATCACGATTTCGCGCATAGGAACACTTTCTTTGTTGTCACGTTGCAAGACCTCGACCCAGACGGCTGACCAGCCGTACGAAAGGCCACAGAAGAAGTAGATAAACCAGCCCCGCCAACACAATCGGCGAGGCGTTATAGGTCACAGAGCGCGCCATATCCGCCGCGTGCAGCATCTCGCCCAGCGACACCACCGAGGCGAGCGAGGTCAGCTTGACCACCTCAATCGTGTTGGACAAAAGGTCCGGCAGCACATTTCGCACGGCCTGCGGCAGAACCACATGGATCAGGGTCTGCGGCGCGGTTAATCCCGTTGAGCGCGCGGCCTCTGTTTGGCCCGTCCCGACCGACTGGATGCCCGCGCGAAAGACCTCGCCGTAATAGGCGGAATTATTGAGGAAAAACCCGATCACGACAGCGGTGAAAGGCGATATGCGCAGCCCCGCGAATGGCAGTCCCGCGTAGATGAAGATCAAAAGCACCAGCGGCGGGATCGCGCGGAACAGATCGACGAAGGCCATCACCGGCCAGCGGATCCAGCGCGCGCGCGCCACCGATCCCAGCGCTGCCAGCAAGCCGCCTGCAAGGCCCAAGGGGATCACCGCGAGGCACAGCAGTACAGTGATCCAAAGCCCGCTCAGCACCATCGGCCATGCGGCGATCATGATGTCGATGTTAAAGAATTGCTCTATCAGGCGATCCATCCGTCAGACCTTTGACCAGGAAAAGCGGCTTTCCAGCCAACGGGACGCCAAAACCAGCGGCAGAAACAATAGAATATAGGCCACCGCCGCCAGCATCAGCGGTGAGGCATTGCCCGAAAACGACTGCGCCGTGGTGGCTTGGTTCAGGATGTCAGGCACGCCGATCACGGTGCCAAGGGCTGTCATCTTGGTGATCGCAATGGCGCGGTTGGTGATCGGCGGGATGGTCACGCGGATCGCCTGCGGCAGCACAACCCAGATCAGCGCGGCAGTAAACCCAAGGCCGGTCGAGCGCGCCGCCTCCCACTGCCCCTTATCGACAGAGGTGATCCCGGCCCAGACAATTTCCTCTGCGAACGCGGCCAGAACCAGCGTCAGGATCACGAACAGCACCAGAAAGCTGGACAGGTAAATCCCCGCATTGGGCAGGCCAAAATAGACGATCAGGATCAAAA
>CALGTJ010000758.1 GCA_937901435.1 uncultured Rhodobacter sp.
GAGGCGGATCCCATTGAAACGCATGTGTATTTGGAAACGGGTGAGAGCGATACCGTTGCCCAAGAGATGCTTGATATCTCTGAGCAGACCTGCTTTTTGCATGCGTTTTGCCGAACTGATCTAAAAACCAAGCTAAAAATTGTGAGGGTATGACGATGCGCGTTGCATTAACAGGCGGGGCCACAGGCATCGGCGCTGCGATTGCGGCAAAACTTCTGGCGGGGGGGCATGAGGTCGTTGCCTTTGATATTACACAGCCATCCCAAGACGTCTCGCAGTGGATCCAAACGGATTTGAGTGAACCGGCATCCATTGCGGTGGCATTGGACAGGGCGACGGGCACCTTTGATGCCTTGATCAATAATGCGGGTTTGCCCCCACGGGAGGGTCTGGAACAGGCCATTTTGCAAGTGAATTACTTTGGCATGCGGGCGTTTTTAACTGGTATGTTGGACAAACTCGACCGAGGGGCGTCCATTGTGAACACGGCCTCACGCGCAGGTGCGATGTGGCGCGATAATTTGGATGAGATTAAGGCGCTGATGGCGCTTGATCCAGCGGATCTATCTGATTTTATTAAGACACGCTCGATGGATGCAACACACGCATATAATTTGTCCAAAGAGGCGGTCATCATTCTAACCATGGCACAGACCGAGGCCATGATCCAACGCGGGCTGAGGATGAATTCGGTCAGTCCCGCGGCCGTGAGCACGGGGATTTTGGATGATTTCACCAAGGCCTTTGGACCCAAAGTTGCCAAGAATATCGCGCGGGCAGGGCGACCTGGAACGCCCGAGGAAATTGCAGATATCATTCTATTTTTGATCTCGCCGCAAAGCGCGTGGATCAAAGGCCAAGACATCACAATCGATGGCGGAATGAGCGCCATGGGAATAACTGATATGATGGGCTTGCCCCGCTAGGCGAGGGGAGCCGCTACAAAGGAGCGTAAGATGGGCATTCAAAACCTCACCGTCACGACCGATCTATACATAGATGGGGATGAAAGACCTGCTCAACATGGGCGCAGCTATGAGCTATATAATCCAGCACGGCCCTCTGAATTGGTGGGCCATGCTGCGGCGGCCTCTCATGAGGATGTGGATCAGGCGGTCCAAGCGGGCCACCGTGCCTTTCCTGCGTGGTCTGCCCTGAGCCATCGCGAACGGGCGGAGCACCTTCGTGCTGTGGCGCAGGCACTCTCAGCCGATGAAGAAGATATTAGCAATCGATCGCGTCTCTTTACCCGTGAACATGGCAAAATCATCAAAGAAACCCTGATGGAGATGTCTCGCCTTGGCCATCGCTTTATCCAAGTGGCCGATTATGCGGACCGCTTGGCCAAGGATGAGGAAATCGCCGGAGGTCAATTTGATACATTGGTCATGCGTCAGGCGCGCGGTGTCGCCGCTTTGATCGTACCATGGAATTGGCCGCTTTCGATTTTGGGGGCAAAACTGCCTCAGGCGTTGATCGCGGGTAACACTGTGGTTGTGAAGCCATCACAAAACTCTGCCCTCGCCCCGATGCAAACCCTTAAGATTATTGCAAGCCTGCTGCCGCCAGGCGTTGTGAATGTCATATCGGGATCAGCATCGGAAATTGGCGATAGCTTAGTGGGCCATCCTTTGGTGCGCACTGTCAATTTCACGGGATCCGTCGGGATTGGCCGCCATGTCATGAAAGTGGCTGCCGATAATATCACGCCAGTGACGTTAGAGTTGGGCGGAAACGATGCCGCCATTGTGCTCGAAGACGCGGAATTTGATGCGCAGACATTTTTCAAAATGTACAAGGGGGCATTCGCTTCAACGGGACAAATTTGCATGGCGATGAAGCGGCTTTATGTGCACGAGTCGCGTTATGACGAAGTGGTCGATGGGATGCTTGCGGCGTGTAATAGCACAGTTGTCGGGGATGGTTTGTTGCCAGAAACAACGATGGGGCCGCTCAACAATGCAAAGCAGCTCAAAGTTGTGACAGATATGATCGACGAGGCGCGCGCAAAAGGGGCAGATGTGCGCGAATGCGGCGACGTGCCTGATCAAGAACTGTATCAGGGCGGCGGATATTTCCAAAAACCAACATTGGTCTTGAATGCCGATGATGGCCTATCCGTTGTGCGAGACGAGCAATTTGGCCCAGCCTTACCGATTATGAAGTTCAAAACAGATCAAGAGGCCATTGCGCGCGCCAATGATAGCGAATTTGGCCTTTGTTCTTCTGTCTGGACACCAGATGCCGAACGCGCGGTTGCGATATCGCGTCAGCTTGAGGCGGGATATACCTATTTAAATGGACATGGTCCAATGGCCCAAGACGGGTTTGGTCCTTTTGGCGGATTTAAAAACTCGGGTATTGGGCGCAATCTGGGTTACGACGGTGTCTTGGGCTTTACCGAAGCGCATTCAATTTCAGGGCCGGCTGGATTTTTGCTGTAGGGGAGTCTTCTTTCGGTGTGAGTCAAGCTATGTTATTTCTGCATGGCGACATTTCCAAATGGGCTGAGGTAACCGGGCCCCTCATGGGCTATATTCCTTTCATCAACTGAAAGGAAAAATCATGTTGAAAGCAATCTATCGTTCAATAATTGTCGCGCAAACTGCACGCGCCACATCGCAAGCGTTGAACTTTTTGTCAGATGATCAACTGGCCGAATTGGGTCTTACCCGTGCGTCTTGTTCAATGCATCGAACAACGCAGCAGTAAGTCACAATCCCCATAGCACCAAAACAGCCCGCGCTTTCCTCCTTGTCAGATTTATCGCCGCTGCAGCTCACGCTGACAGCAGCCACAAACCTTAGACTTTGCTACCTTTCACCGCATATGATTCAATGGCCGCTTTGCCAGAAATCAAGAAACAACTGTCACACCGTTGTCATTCGCGTCTAGCTGTGAGCAGCTGGTCGGTGGCCAACTTGATTTGCTTCAAGTAGCTTTCATGCCCATCCACAACTGACATTTCTAGGTCCGGTGCCCCTGTCCGTCCCGCAAGTGCAATTTGGGCGCAGAACCAGTTTAAGACTGCACCGCGTGGCAGGGTGTCGGCTGGTGGAAAATCCTGTTCAACTGCGGGTGCTTTCTCAATCTCACCAGCCAACAACTTGGTGGCGAAACTCGGATCGGCAATAAAGGGACGACCCATCCCGATCAGGTCGGTCTTGCCGCTAGCAATGGCGTCATTCATTACACCAGCGGATCGAAAGCCACCGGTGACCATTAGGGGAATATTCAAGGCATCTTTGATCGCAGCGGCGTAGTCCAGAAAATAGGCTTCGCGTATCTGAGTTGATCCGCTTTTCGACGCGTGTTGATACGCTGTCGGCTCTTCGAAGTTGCCGCCCGAG
Source organism: uncultured Rhodobacter sp. (assembly GCA_937901435.1). The sequence continues at coordinate 3,351 of CALGTJ010000758.1, forward strand.
ATTTCGATGAAGTCCACGCCCTCTGCTTCCAACATGACAGCCACTTGAACTGAATCCACGTGGTCGAACCCGCCTTTCTGGAAATCGGATGAGTTCAGTTTGACGGCAACGAT
>CALGTJ010000759.1 GCA_937901435.1 uncultured Rhodobacter sp.
GCAATGGCGCGCATATGAACCTGTCGGGCGGTGGGATCGCCAAGAATGCGCCAAACCGCGAGAATGCAGTGAAGTTTCTGGAATATCTCGCCTCTGATCAGGCGCAGATCTATTTCTCGGAAGGCAATGACGAATATCCGGCGGTGCCCGGCGTTGCGATCAGCGCCTCTGTCGCGCAGCTTGGCTTTTTCAAGCCCGATGATGTCAGCCTAAGCGACGTTGCCGCGAACATCCCGCTGGCGCAGAAGATCTATGATCAGGTGGGTTGGGAATAAATCTTGCACCAAGCCTGAGCGGATCGGAATGGGGGCTCTGCCCCCAAACCCCCGAGGTATTTTGGGCCAGATGAAGATGCAGAGTTTGCGCAGGCTCATGGGCCTGCCTTATAGTTCTGCGCAACGAATGGCAATTTCCCTTGTGCGGCCAATCCACTAGGCTTTGCCCTGCACAAGACGGGAATCGCATAAGATGGACATCAGGCTGGGCGTTGATATCGGTGGAACCTTTACCGATGTGGTTGCAGAGGGGCCGTTCGGGCGGTGCTCTACCAAGGTTTTGACCACTTATGCCGCGCCAGAAGAGGCGATTGTCGAGGGTATTCACCGGGTCTGCGCGCAGGCGGGGATCACGCCGAGCGACATCGCGCAGATCATTCACGGCACCACGCTGGCCACCAATGCGCTGATCGAGCGGCGCGGGGCCAAGACGGCGCTGGTCACCACGCAGGGCTTTCGCGATGTGATCGAGATGCGGTCGGAATCGCGCTTTGAACAATATGATCTGAACCTGACCCTGCCAGAGCCGCTGATCCCGCGTCATCGCCGCTATACGCTGGCCGAACGTATCGGCGTGCGGGGCGATGTGCTGATCCCGCTGAAGCGGGCAGAGGTCGAGGCGCTTGCGGATGAACTGGCCGGGGCCGGGTACGAAAGCATCGCCGTCGGTCTGCTTCATTCCTACGTCAATGACGCGCATGAACGCCTGATCCGGGATGTTTTTGCCCAGCGATTGCCGGGGGTTATGGTCTCGATCAGTTCCGAGGTCTCGCCCCAGATGCGCGAGTACGAGCGGTTCAACACGGTTTGCGCCAACGCCTATATCAAGCCTTTGATGAAAAGCTATCTGGGGCGGCTTGCCGAGCGTCTGAGGGGCGAGGGTGCCGATTGCCCGATCTTTCTGATGCACTCGGGCGGCGGGATCATTTCGCTGGACAGTGCGGCGGAATTCCCGGTGCGGCTGGTGGAATCCGGTCCGGCGGGCGGTGCGGTCTTTGCCGCCGATATCGCCGCGCGTCATGGGCTGGACAAGGTGCTAAGCTTTGACATGGGCGGCACGACGGCCAAGATTTGCCTGATCAAACACCAGACGCCAAAGACCGCGCGGGTGTTCGAGGTGGCGCGCACCTATCGGTTCAAAAAGGGCTCTGGCATGCCGATTTCCATCCCCGTGATTGATATGGTCGAGATCGGAGCGGGCGGTGGGTCGCTGGCCCATGTGGACGCGATGCGCCAGATCCGGGTCGGGCCTGAAAGCGCGGGATCAGAGCCCGGTCCTGCATGTTACGGGCGTGGGGGGGGCCGCCCGGCGGTCACCGATGCGGACCTTGTGTTGGGCAAACTCGACCCCGATAATTTCGCCGGTGGATCGATCCCGCTCTACGCCCAAGCCTCTGAAAACGCTTTGGAAACCGTGCTGGGCGCGCCCTTGGAGATGGACGCGCTGACGGCGGCCTTTGGGCTCGCCGAGGTGGTGGACGAGAATATGGCAAACGCCGCGCGGGTTCACGCGGTCGAGAATGGCGAGGACCTGAGCGAATACACGATGATTGCCTTTGGCGGGGCGGCCCCGCTGCACGCCGCGCGCCTGTGTGAAAAGCTGGGCGTGGCACGCTGTCTGGTGCCGCCGGGGGCTGGCGTCGGCTCTGCCATTGGGTTTCTCAAGGCACCATTCAGTTTCGAGGCGAACCGGTCTGTCTTTATGAAGATGGGCCAGTTCAGCCCTGGAACGGTGCAGGGTCTGTTCACCGAAATGCAGGCCGAGGCGACGGCCTTTGTGCGCAGTTGCGATGCGCAGGCCGATATCCTGAGCGAGCATAAAGTCTATATGCGCTACGCGGGGCAGGGCTGGGAAATTCCGGTTGCTTTGACGCCGGATCAGGCCGCGCAGCCGGATGCGGCCACCTATCTGGCGCTGTTCGAGGCGGAATATACCAAGCTGTTCGGGCGCCGCGTCGAGGGGATGGAGGCCGAGGTGACGGTCTGGTCGGTCAACGCGGTGACCCCGACAGAGGCGGTAGAGCGGGTTGCGGATCTCACGAAAACCCTTGTGGCCAAGCCAGTGGGGCAGCGCAGCCTGTTTGATCCGGCACTTGCGGCTTCGTCCCAAGCGGCGATCTGCGAGCGCGTCGATTTCACCGCAGGCGTCACCATCGCGGGCCCGGCCCTGATCACAGAGGATGAAACGACCATCGTCCTGCCCACCAGCCGCATCGCAACCGGCCTCGCGGATGGCTGTATCGATATCACCGTCAAGGAGGCCAGATCATGAGCACGCCCTCAACCGTCGCCTATCAGGTCATGTGGAACCGCCTCATTTCCGTGGTCGAGGAACAGGCCCAAGCGCTTGTGCGCACGGCATTTTCAACCTCTGTGCGTGAGGCGGGTGATCTGTCCGCCGGGGTCTATAACGCCGCCGGAGAGATGCTGGCGCAGGCGGTCACGGGCACGCCCGGTCATGTCAACGCCATGGCCGATGCGGTGCCCCATTTCATCCGCCGGATCGGGCGCGAGGCTATCCACGAGGGCGATATCTACATCACCAACGACCCTTGGGAGGGCACCGGGCATCTGCATGATATCACCGTGGTCACGCCCTCATTTTACCAAGGGCAGTTCGTCGGTTTCTTTGCCTGTACCGCGCATATCGTCGACATTGGCGGGCGCGGTTTTGGGGCCGATGCCAATTCGGTCTATGAGGAAGGCCTCTATATTCCGATCATGAAGCTGGCCGAGCGGGGCGCGGTTGATCAGACCCTGCTGCGCATCATTCGCGGCAATGTGCGCGAGCCGGATCAATTGGTTGGCGACATCTATGCGTTGGCCAGTTGCAACGAGATCGGACAGCGGCGGCTTGCGGATATGATGGCGGAATTTGGTTTGGGGGATCTTTCCGGTATTTCGACGTTTATCCTCGAAAACTCGCGCAGCGCGACGCTGGAGCGGATCAACGCGCTGGCCCACGGCTCTGCCAGCGGCGAAATGCAGATCGATGGGTATTCGCATCCCGTTGATCTGCGGGTGAAGGTCTCGATCGAAAAGGACCGCATTACCTGCGATTTCGCGGGCACCTCGGGCCTTGATAAAAAGGGCATCAACGTGCCGATGGTCTATACCAAGGCCTATGCCTGCTACGCGCTCAAATGCGCCATCGCGCCCGAAATCCCCAACAATGCCGCGTCTTTAGCGCCTTTCGAGGTCACGGCTCCGGTCAATTCCATCGTCAACGCGGTGCATCCTGCGCCCGTCGCCCTGCGCCATGTGATCGGCCATATGATCCCCGACACGGTCTATTCCGCGCTTGACCAACTGTTGCCAAACCTTGTGCCTGCCGAGGGCGCGGGGTGCCTGTGCAACTTTCAGGTCTCGCTGCGACCGCGTACCGACGCCGAGGCCCCATCAGAGGCCGTGCGGACCGAGGTTTTGATGTTCAACTCTGGCGGCTCAGGCGCGCGGCCCACATTGGATGGGATGAGCGCGACCGCCTTTCCCTCTGGCGTGATGACCATGCCTGTCGAGGCCACAGAACAGGTCGGCCCGGTGATTATCTGGCGCAAAGAGTTGCGCGCGGATTCCGGCGGGGCCGGGGCGCATCGGGGCGGTCTGGGCCAATATATGGAGGTCAGCGCGCGCGAGGGACACGAGTTTGACCTGCAGGCCATGTTCGACCGCGTCGATCACCCCGCGCGGGGCCGTCAGGGCGGTGAGCACGGCGCACCCACGACAATTGCGCGCGAAGATGGCAGCAAGATGAACGGCAAGGGCAAGCAGTTCGTGCCCCACGGCGGCACGGTGCGCATGGGCTTTCCGGGCGGTGCAGGATACGGGTCGGTCACGG